>NZ_CP090145.1:2107372-2408425 GCF_023008245.1 Flavobacterium sediminilitoris | reverse complement strand
AGTTAGAGATTTAGACAATCCTGATAAATATATAGGTAATGTTGAAAATTGGGAAAAAGCAGAAAATGCAATTATAAGTGCTGCAAAAGACAAAGGGCTAAATTATGTAATTGAATCAGGAGAAGCTGCTTTCTATGGACCAAAACTTGATTTCATGGTAAAAGACGCATTAGGAAGAAGTTGGCAACTTGGAACAATTCAAGTAGATTACAATTTACCTGAGCGTTTTGACCTTACATATAAGGGTAGCGATAACGAATTACATCGTCCAGTTATGATTCACAGAGCTCCTTTTGGAAGTATGGAACGTTTTATTGCCATTTTACTAGAACATACAGCTGGAAATTTCCCGATTTGGTTAATGCCAGAACAAGCTATTATCTTGTCTTTGAGTGAGAAATATGAAAATTATGCTCAAAAAGTTTTTTCTTTGCTAGAAAATCACGAAATTCGCGCCCAAATAGATAATAGAAACGAAACTATTGGTAAAAAAATTCGTGAAGCGGAAACTCAGAAATATCCTTTCATGCTTATTATAGGTGAGGAAGAAGAGAAAAACGGGACAATTTCTGTAAGAAAACATGGTGATGATGGAAAATCAAACCAAACAATGTCAATTGATGCTTTTGCAGCATTAATACAAGAAGAAATAAATAAAACATTAAAACAATTCTAAGTTTAACTTAAATTTTTAAAGCCATAGCAATTAGAAACAACAGAGGTTATAAGCCTCGCGAAGAAAAAAAAGCAGCACACAGGATTAACAATTTAATTCGTGTTCCTGAAGTACGTTTAGTAGGTGAAAACATTGAACCAGGTATTTACAAAATAGGTGAAGCACTACGTTTTGCAGAAGAGCAAGAAGTAGACTTGGTAGAAATATCTCCAAATGCAGAACCACCTGTTTGTAAATTGATGGATTATGGTAAGTTTCTTTATGAACAAAAGAAACGAGAGAAAATGCTAAAAGCAAAATCATCTCAAGTGGTTATAAAAGAGATCCGTTTTGGACCTCAAACCGATGAGCATGATTATGAATTCAAAAAGAAAAATGCTATTAAGTTTCTTCAAGATGGAGCAAAACTAAAAGCGTTTGTATTCTTTAAAGGTCGTTCCATTATATATAAGGAACAAGGACAAATTCTTTTGTTGCGATTAGCACAAGAATTAGAAGAATACGGAAAAGTAGAACAGTTACCTGTATTAGAAGGGAAGCGTATGATAATGTACCTTGCTTCTAAGAAAAAGGTAAAATAAATAAAGTGTTTTGCTTTGTAGCTCTTTTTTACAAATAATATAAGTAAGAATAAATTAAATACAGGAAGAAAATGCCTAAAATGAAAACGAAGTCTAGCGCTAAGAAACGATTTAAAGTTACTGGTTCTGGAAAAATCAAAAGAAAGCACGCTTTTAAGAGTCACATTTTGACAAAAAAATCTAAAAAGCGTAAATTAGCTTTAACTCACTCTACTTTGGTTCACAAAACAGATGAGAAAAGCATTAAACAACAATTAAATTTAATTTAATTGATTGTTTGGTTAAAATTAATTAATAACCCTGGAGTGGGCTTTTTTTGAAATTAAAACTCAAAATAATAGAAGAACTGAAAAGTCGCCTTACTACAAAAAACATTTAAAGTTATGCCAAGAGCAAAAAACAGAGTAGCTTCAAGAGCTAGAAGAAAAAGAATATTAAAACAAGCCAAAGGATTCTTTGGAAGACGTAAAAACGTTTGGACAGTAGCGAAAAACGCGGTAGAAAAAGCGATGACTTATGCATACCGTGATAGAAAGCAAAAAAAGAGAAATTTCCGTGCTTTATGGATTATGCGTATTAACGCTGGTGCAAGATTACATGGAATGAGTTATTCTCAATTTATGGGTAAAATAAAAGCTAACAACATTGAGTTAAACCGTAAGGTACTTGCTGATTTAGCAATGAATCACCCAGAAGCTTTTTCAGCTATCGTTAATAAAATTAAATAAACGTCTAACCACAGTTTATCTTACTTATATATTAAATCCCAACCATTTTTTGGTTGGGATTTTTATTTTTATCATTTTCAATTTATAAATGCGTAATTTTGAAAAATTAAATCATCATTTTGAAAAAAGAAAATAACATTCCAATTAAAAAAAATCTACATCCTAGAAATAAGCATATAAACGGATATGATTTTGCATCATTAATCGAAACTAATCCTAAATTGAAAAATCATGTCTTAACCAATAAATATGGCAATGAGACTATCGATTTTGCAAACCCTGAAGCTGTAAAAGCACTGAATAAAACATTGTTGCTTCATTTTTATGATGTAACATTCTGGGATATTCCAAAAACAAATCTTTGTCCTCCTATTCCTGGTAGAGCTGATTATGTTCATTATATAGCTGATTTATTAGCTACTTCAAACAATAATAAAATTCCAAAAGGGAATCATATTAAAGGATTAGATATTGGAATTGGAGCAAATTGTATTTACCCCATTATTGGTAATAAAGAATACCAGTGGAAATTTATTGGAACGGAAACTGATGTACCTTCTTTAAAAGCTTGTGCTAAAATTATTGAAAATAATGAGCAACTGAATAAAGATATTAGTATTCGAATTCAACAAAATAAACGAAATATTCTTAAAAATTGTATTTTAGAGAATGAACGCTTTGATTTTACTATTTGTAATCCTCCTTTCCATAGTTCAAGACAAGAAGCTACAAAAGGTTCTCAGAGAAAATTACGTAATCTTGGCAAAGCTAATGAAGGAAAACCTATTTTAAATTTTAGTGGTCAAAATAACGAATTGTGGACAGAAGGTGGTGAACTTACTTTTATTACTAATTTGATTTATGAAAGTGCCCATTTCAAAAAACAATGTATGTGGTTTACTTCATTGGTTTCTAAAAAAGAGAATCTAAAACCTTTCTATAATCATTTAAAAAAAGTAGGTGCAGTTGAAGTTAAGACTATTGATATGGAGCAAGGGAACAAAATTAGTCGCTTTATAGCTTGGAGTTTTTTAACAACTCAACAACAAGAAAATTGGGCCGTTATAAATTGGGACTAATAATAAGAAAAGCTCTTTTAGTAGAACTCATATACAAACAGAAAAGACTAGTAGCAGTACTGGTCTTTTTTATATAAAGCAAACATTTCTTTTGAAATTTGTTTACTTCTTTATTTTATTTACAGTAAGTTTATTCAGTTGATTTGAAATTAGGATAATAACTAATTGAAGATTGTTATTAATACAATGATTGACTTCACTTAGTAAAGATTTTTTTGTTCCAATAAATGTTAATTTTTTTTATTGGATTGTTTAGATTGCTCCAAAAAATAGCCCTCTAATACCGTAATTAAAATAGTGAAAAATAATAAACTAATAATTATATAAAATCTTATTTACTATTTTGTTTTTTAGTTCGTTATACTTAGTTGTAAATTCCAAAGAGAATAAAATATATCGTCTTTATCATTATAAGCTTTGCTAGGCTTAGAGATTTATTTGCAGACAAAAGAGTAACGTTTAAATGTGAAAATATTCTGTAAAAAATGCTACTTTCCAATTGTAATATTTAGCTCAATGAAGATTTTTAATTTATTTTTTATGAATAATGGCTTCTTCTAATTTATTATAATAAATCAATTTTTCTCTATCATTTATTAAGTCATTATTTAAAAAAAAGAAAATACTTCGTATTATGTTTTCTGCTTTTTCTTTCTAGCCGCAGGGAACAAAACATTATTTAAAATTAATCGATATCCTGGAGAATTTGGGTGTAAATCTAGAACTGTTGGAGAATCGCCTACAAAATGCTGATAGTCTTCAGGATCATGTCCGCCATAAAATGTAAACATTCCTTTTCCTTTTGTTCCATGAATATATCTTGCTTCTCCGTTTATTTTATTTTCTCCTAACCTTAGTACATTACTTTTTATTCTATCTCCTTCGAAAGCTGTTGTTTGTCCCATAAACCCTTTTACTAACTGTGTGTGGTTTTGACATAACATGGTAGGAATTGGATCCCATTTCGCAGAAAAATCCATCAATGTAAAATAGTCTTGTTCGAAAGGTACTTTTTTGTTAACTCTATCGTCTGTAGTATCAATATCTGAAAACTCGTATTTATCTGGTTTTCGTTCAAGGATAAAATCTTTAAAAGCTAAAGAATTATTATAATCTATTTTTGTTTGATAATTTGCTTCACTTGGATCTCCATCAAACATAGGTTCGCATATATCTACTCCATCTGCTGCTAATGCAATATCAAAACTATCAGTAGCGGAACACATCGCGAACATAAATCCACCTCCAATTACATAATCTCTAATTTTTAAGGCAACTGCTCTTTTTTCTTCTGAGACTTTATTGTATCCTAATTTTTTAGCTAAATTTTCGGCTTCTTTTTTTTGTTCTATGTACCAAGGTGCATTTCTATAACTTCCAAAGAATTTCCCATATTGACCTGTAAAATCTTCATGATGTAAATGCAACCAATCGTATAAAAGTAATTGATCGGATAATACTTCTTCATCATAAATCTCTGTGTATGGAATTTCTGCATAGGTCAATACCATAGTAACGGCATCATCCCAAGGTTGTTTTCCTTTAGGTGTATAAACAGCAATTTTGGGTGCTTTTTCCAAAACTACAGTTTCCATATTTTGTGAAGGACTACTTATTTCTTCTAAAATAGTATTAGCATTTCCGTCTGACAAAACTTCAAATGTAACTCCTCTAATTTGGCATTCTCTTCTAATGGCATTATCATCTGGTAGAAGAAAAGAACCACCTCTGTAATTTAATAACCAACTTACTTTATAGTTTTTTTCTAACGCCCAATAGGTTATTCCATAAGCTTTCAAATGATTTTGTTGTCCTTCTGCTTCCATTGGTAATAAGATAAAGGAAGCATAACTAGAAAAAGAAAACAATAAAAGAAGTATGTATATATGTTTTTTCAAAGTAATAGCTTTTTATTCAAAGGTATGAAATTAGGTTTAAAGCGCTATATCTTTAACATTCTATATCTAAAAAAATTATATCCTTTTCAAAATATTTTTTATTGGAATAACTTTGTTTTGAATCGCATAAACTACTAATCCAGCAATGTTCTTTGATTCGGTTTTTAATAATAAATTATTTCTATGTCCATCAACAGTTCTTGGACTAATAAATAATTTTTCTGCAATTTCGCTTGTGCTATATTGTTGACATATTAATTCTAAAATTTCTTTTTCTCTAGATGTTAAATAATCATCATCAAAATAACTTTTAATTCTATAATCTTTTATAGCTATTCCGTCATTTATAACTTCTAATACACACTCGCTATAATAAAATCCTTTTTTAAAAACTTCATTTATCGTTTCTAGCATTTCTGCAGGTGTTGCATTTTTCACTAAATAAGAGGATGCTCCTACATGTATCATATTTGCAATAAATGATCTTGTGTTATAACTTGTTAATGCAATAATCTTTATATCTGGATATGTTTCATGAATTATTTTTGTTGCTTCTACTCCATTTAATAAAGGCATTTTTAAATCCATCAAAATAATATCAGGATGAATACTGCTTTCTGACAAATAAGAGGTTAATTCGCTTCCATTTGAGGCTTCAAATATAATTTGAATATTTTGCTCTCTTTGAAGCATAAATGCTATCCCTTTTCGAAATAAAATTTCATCATCTGCTAATATTATTTTTATTTTTTCCATAACCTAAAAACTAAATATTACTTGCATTCCTTTTTTTTCACTTGAAATTATTTTTAATTCTCCATTGAGAAAGCTTATTCTACTTTCAATATTTTTCATTCCTAATCCTTTCTGATTTTTCACATCATTCATGTCAAAACCAATACCATCATCATTATACTTACATGTAATCAGGTTAGAATTACTTTCAAAGATAATCGTTATATTTTTAGCTTTTCCATGTTTTAATGAATTATTCATTAATTCTTGTAAGATTCTAAATACGTTTAATTGCTTATCTGAATTAATTTTATCTAATTCTGTAAAACTTGTAAAGCTTGCATTTATTAGTTTATTACTATTATACTCAACACATAATTCTTCTATTCCTGCATGTAATCCAAATTTTTCTAAAACAGGAGGCAACAAATCATGTGCTATTCGTCTTGAATTATCCAAGGCTTTTTTAGTCAGATTAAAAATATTTGTAGAAATTTCAGAAGACTCATCAAATGTTAAACCTGGTGTTTTTAATAAATGACTATTAATTGACACTATATTAAGTTTTGAACTAATATCATCATGTAAATCTTGCGCTATTCTTTTTCTTTCTTCTTCTTGTGTGATAATTATAGAATGCAACAATTCTTTTTGATGTGCTATTTCTAAATTTTTCTTTTCTACTTCTTGTTGTACAATTTTTTTTCTTGAGAAATAGAAAAATAAAATTAATACCAAAGCCATTAATAAAAAAGCTGTGAAAGTGTAAATTATGATATTTATTATATCATTTTGATGTATTAATTCAGAATTCATTCTGTTGTTTTTTATTTTTAGAAAAACTTATTTTCCATTCATATAAAATAAATAATTGGTAAACTATATATAAACATGCATTTAGGTTCCATGTAATTTTATTCAATTCTGTTTTAAAACTTAACATTAAGTTCCCTACTAAAAACAATATTGTACTTCCAAAAAGATATATTAATATGCCTAAATTTATATAATAATATTCTCTTTTACTATCGAGCTGATTATATAAATGAAAAGTAGAATAAATAATCAATAAGAAAGAGGTTATAAAAACTTCAAATAAATTAAATTCAAAAAACAATGAAGGATTTACTAAATATAGGATAAGCAATGAAACTATACAAAGCAAAAAACTTATTTGAATAATTTTTCGCTGATATTTTTCTTTCAAAAGATTATGATAGAATAGGCTTATGATTATGAGTTGAAATATAAAATAGAAATGAGATATAAAGAGATTATTAATTCTTTCTATCTTAAATACATAAGCTGTTATTTGTATAACAAAAATACCAAATAAATAAATTGTAAAAATTTTAAAGGCCTTTCCTTGATTAGAAAAGCCTCTAAGGAATAAAAAAAAATTTATTAGTAATAAAAAGTATCCTACAAATAAAAAAAAATCCGTCATAATTTTACTTATTTTTAAACAACACTTTTCATTTCTATAAATAATTTTAAAAACCTTTATTCTTTCTCTTTTACTATAAATAAAGGACTTGAAGGATCACACGTTGTAGGACATGGAGCCGTGAAATCATAAACTCTCTCCCCTATTTCTTCATTAACCATATCAAGACCTTTTGCATTAACACCCACAAGCATTAATTTATTTACTCCATTTTCATCAATACCTATGTAGGCACGAATATTTTCTACTCCTTCTTCTTTGCTCAAAGCAACAAAATCTTCCATAGGAATTAAATGAGCTTTAACTGCTCCTGCAGGTTGAGAATTCACCCATGTTTTAGCCCATCCTTGAGCTGTTGTCAATGGAATTGAGTTATCATTTTTCATAAATAATACGTTTTAATTTGTTAAATTATTATCACAAATTTAATATTAAAATTCATTCATAAAGCATCTAAACCAAAAAACAGGTATTTTTACGGGTATAGATTTATTGGATATGTAATAATTTAGCAAATAATTAAAAGATAGATAATTTTAGTAAGTGTTAACTTAGTATATTTTTAATTAACTTAGTAGAAAATAATACTAACCATTAAATTTTTAAAATATGTCAACAGAACCTTTTATTGGAGAGATTAAGATTTTCGGATTCAATTTTGCTCCAGTGAGTTACCAGCTATGTAGTGGTCAAATAATGTCAATTGCTCAAAATACTGCTTTATTTTCACTATTAGGGACTACTTATGGTGGCAATGGACAAACTACTTTTGCATTACCTGATCTTAGAGGACGTATGCCAATAGGACAAGGACAAGGTCCTGGACTACCTAATTATAATATGGGACAACTTGCGGGTACAACCAATGTAACTCTTTTAACATCGAATATTCCTCAACACGTGCATACATTAAATTCAATGCAAGTTAAGTTACAAGCTTCTTCGGGAAATGCTGATGAAATTTCACCTGATGGAAATTTTCTTGCTACAGCTAATAGTCCTATTTATAGTAGTAATGGTGCAACTTCTGGTGTATTTACTGGAGGAACGCAAGTCACAGGGACAACAGATATAACTGGATCAAATATTCCAATAAATATAACGAATCCTTACTTAACGATTAATTACTCCATTGCAATTTATGGGATCTTCCCAAGTCGCAATTAATTAAATTAATAACCTTTAAAAAATATAAAATCATGTCAACAGAACCTTTCATAGGAGAAATCAAAATTTTTGGCTTTTACTTTCCGCCAAGAGGATACATGACTTGTCAGGGTCAAATCCTTTCAATTGCTCAAAACACAGCATTATTCTCATTAATCGGAACAACCTACGGAGGTAATGGGCAAACGACTTTTGCACTTCCCGATTTACAAGGAAGAATGCCAATTGGACAAGGTCAAGGACCAGGATTACCAAATTACAATATAGGACAAAAAAGCGGTAACACAACAGTAACATTACTCTCTACAAATTTACCCGCTCATATTCATACATTGAACAATGTTCATGTTCTGTTAAAAGCTTCTTCGGGAAATGCTGATGAAATTTCACCTGATGGAAATTTTCCTGCTACGACTAACAACCCTATCTATAGCGGAAATGGAGCTTCCCCAGGAGTATTTACAGGAGGAACTCAAGTGACTGGTTCTACAGATCCAACAGGTTCAAATATTCCTTTAAGCATTATGAATCCTTATCTGACTATTAATTATTCTATTGCTACTGTAGGAATTTTTCCAAGTAGGAATTAATTCAAATATAAATTTAAAAAATAAAGGAAACATCATAATGATGTTTCCTTTGTAAATATAATAACAAAATGCAAAAAATTGGACTCCTTCTACCAAGATCCACTTATTATGAAACCATTAGCTTTGATATTTTTCAAGGGCTAAAATCAGGTTTAGAAAACTTTAAAAATAAAGAGTATAAAATCATAACAGAGAATATTGGTTTTGGTGCTGATAAGCAACAATGTTATCGAGCAGCTGAAAAATTGTTATTAGAAGAAAATGTTAGCATAGTTGTAGCCTACATTGGCCATAGAACAGCGGAATTATTAAGACCATTATTCTTGGCGGCTAACAAAATACTTGTAGTATTGGATGCTGGTGCTAATTTACCAAATGAATGGCCTTCTTGTCCGAATATTTTTTACCATTCTTTACACAATGCATTAGGTGCAAGACTTACTGCTCAAAAAGCTGTAAATGATGGATTTAATGAAGGAGCTTTAATAACAGGTTATTATGATGGTGGTTATTTGCATACCTATAGCATCAGTAAAAGTTTTGAAGATTTTAATGGAAAAATTGTTTTTAATCATGCTACAGGTTATAAAACAGAAGATTTCAGTATGGAACCTTTACAATCTCATCTGAATACTTATCCTAATACCGCTCTTTTATCACTTTTTAGTGGTGATTTTGTACAGTGGTATTTTAAAGAAATTGAAAAATATTTTAAAAATGATAATATTCCTATTTATTTAACTCCTTTTGGTATGGAAGAATCAACGCTGGAAGAAGCTGTTTTTCCTAGTAATAATGTGAAAGGAATTATTTCTTGGTCAAAAAAAATAAATAATCAAGAGAATAAAACCTTTATTGAAACCTTAGAAACTTCTGGAAGAAAACCAAATATGTTTTCACTAATAAGTTGGGAAAGTGTTTCAATAGTAGATAAAATAATTGACTTATTAGACATTCATAAAAACAACCTAGTTGAAATTTCTACTGAATTAAAAAAGTTTGAATTTGATAGTCCAAGAGGTACTATTTCGTTTGACGTTAAAACAAATACAACTTTAAGTCCTTTATTTGAAGCTAAACTTATTAAAAAAAACGGTTTTTGTGAGATTGAAATAGAGAAAAGCATTCCTAATTATAAAGAAGAATTTGAAAAACTAGCTTCTTTTGAATTAGAAAATATAAACTCGGCTTGGTATAATAGTTATACTTGTATATAATATGGAAAAAAATGTAAAAATAGTATTATTATGTGGTGGTAGATTTGCTTTTCCAGCTTTACAATTGTTAGCTTTTGAAAAATTTCTATATGCTGTAGCTATTGGAAAAGGCTCTGATAACATTGTTGATGCATTAGAAAATGAATGTGCTAATAATCAAATAAAATTCAATCATTTTCCTAATAAATCAAAAATGAAAAACATGAAAGATTGGATTAATGAGATTAAACCAGACTATATTTTTTCCATTTCTTTTCCATTCTTAATTCCTGACGATGTACTAGCGTACGGAACTAAAAAATTTATCAATTTTCACCCAGGACCATTACCACAATACAGAGGTGTGATGCCTATTTTTGATGTCCTAAAAAATCAAGAAAAACAAACTGCCATTTGTGCTCATTTTATGAATTCTAATTTTGATGAAGGAAATATTATCTTTAATGATCCCGTTAACATCAATGAAGCTGAAACATATGGTAGCTTAACTGTAAAATTAAGTAATAGAATAGCCCAAGTAACCCTAAATATGGCTAATATGCTACAATATGCTAATTCTATTCCTAGTATTATTCAAGATGAAGAGCTGGCCTATTACTATGAAAAACCTACTCTATCTGATACTTATATTAATTGGAAAAAAATGGATGCAGATGAAATTGTAGCTTTAATACATGCTTGTAATCCTTGGAATGGAGGTGCTGACACTACTTTTTTAGGACAACCAGCAAAAATAATAGATGCAAAAATAATTAATAAACCACACCACAATATCTTTCCTGGTACAATTGTAAGTATTATTGATGAAAATGAGATTCATATTGCTACCTCAGATAATCTACATATAAGTGCTACAATAATACAAACTCAAGAGGGCATACAAACTGTAAAACAATTACATACAAAATTGAATTTAATAAATTTAGCATTTAATTAAATAGTATATTTGTATAAAAATTAACAATAAAAAGACTAATATGAAACAAAAAATTACTTTACTTTTATTCATCATTTCCTTTTTCTGTTTAGAAGGAAATGCACAAACTCAGTTTTGGAGTGACTCATTTGAAGATGTTGGCGCTCCAAGTTCTGGAACTAGAACACCTTCAATAGCTGAATTTTCTTGTGGTGGTCCTCCTGCAACAGCTTATTTTAAGAGAACTGATTTATCTGGTATAGCCTTACAGTCTGGAACTTACTCCAATTTTGAAGGTTCAAAATTTTGGGCAGCTGAAGATATTGATAGAGGTCCTACTTGTTCATCAAATTCTATATCAGCAAATCAACAAGTAACTTGGTCAGGAATTAATATTGCTGGAAAAACAGGTCTTTCTTTTAAAGGCTTTTTTGCATGTAACAATATAAATGGTAGTTTTCAAGGTACTGATTGGATCAATCCAGGACCTCCAGCGCAAGACTTTATCGTAATCGAATATAGAATTGATGGTGGTTCTTGGAATAAAATAATAGGTATATATGCTGACAATGCTAGTTCTTCTAATACTTTTAGTGTTGATACTAACGGAGATCTTTTAGGTGATGGTACCGCATTAACATATGCTTTTACAGAATTATCTGCTAATATCCCTAATACAGGTTCAACTTTAGATATCCGATTTAATTGTCATGCAAATGCTTCAGCTTCTCAAGAAATCGCAGTCGATAATTTTAGATTGTTTGAAGCTCCATCATGTACAGATCCAACTGTACCTACGGTTACTGCAACAGCAAATCCTGTTTGTAATGGTGCATCTACTACTTTAAATATTACTGGAACTTTAAATGATGCTACGCAATGGGCTATTTATACGGGTTCTTGCGGAGGGTCATTATTAGGAACTACTGCAAGTTCTACATTTGCTGTTACTCCTTCTGGTTCTAGCACAACATATTATATCAGAGGTGAAGGAGGTTGTGTAACACCTGGAACTTGTGCAACAATAACTATTAATGTAAATCCTGCACTTACAGCATCTATATCTTCACAAACTAATGTGGCTTGTAATGGGGGAACAAATGGTGCTGCTACTGTAACACCTACTGGAGGAACTGGTCCTTTTAACTATTCATGGTCTCCTTCTGGAATTACTACGGCTACAGCAACTGGTTTAGCTGCTGGAACATACAATGTAATGGTTACAGATGCTAATAACTGTAGTGCTTCAACTTCCGTAACTATAACTGAGCCAACTACTTTAGTACTTACGCCTTCTTCTCAAACTAATGTATCATGTAATGGTGGTTCAAACGGTGCAGCAACTGTAAACGTTGCAACTGGTGGAGTAGGTGGATATACTTATAATTGGACTCCTGGTAACCCTACAGGTGACGGAACAACTTCTGTAACTGGTTTACCAGCGGGTACTTGGACTTGTACAGTAACTGACGCTAACAGTTGTACTACTACTCAAAGTTTCACAATAACTCAACCAACTGCTTTAGTTGCTTCTGCTAACTCGCAAACTAATGTTTCTTGTAATGGTGGTACTAATGGTAGTGCAACTGTAAGTGTTACGGGTGGAACTCCTGGATATACATATTCTTGGGCACCTTCAGGGGGAACTGCTGCTACAGCTACAGGACTTACTGCGGGAACATACACAGTAACAGTAACAGATGCTAACAGTTGTACTACTACTCAAAGTTTTACAATTACTGAACCATCTACTTTAATAGCTTCTGCAAGTGTAGATAACAATGCTTCTTGTAATGGAGAAACTGATGGTGCTGCAACTGCATCTGCATCTGGAGGAACAGCTCCTTATACTTACTTATGGAGTAATTCAGCTACAACAGCATCAATTACTGGTGTAAGTGCTGGAATGTATACTGTGACTATAACAGATGATAATGGTTGTACAAATACAGCTTCAGTTACAATTACTGAACCAACTGCTTTAATAGCTTCTGCAAGTGTAGATAACAATGCTTCTTGTAATGGAGAAACTGATGGTGCTGCAACTGCAACTGCATCTGGAGGAACAGCTCCTTATACATACTTATGGAGTAATTCAGCTACAACAGCATCAATTACTGGTGCAAGTGCTGGAATGTATACTGTGACTATAACAGATGATAATGGTTGTACAAATACAGCTTCAGTTACAATTACTGAACCAACTGCTTTAATAGCCTCTGCAAGTGTAGATAACAATGCTTCTTGTAATGGAGAAACTGATGGTGCTGCAACTGCATCTGCATCTGGAGGAACAGCTCCTTATACTTACTTATGGAGTAATTCAGCTACAACAGCATCAATTACTGGTGTAAGTGCTGGAATGTATACTGTGACTATAACAGATGATAATGGTTGTACAAATACAGCTTCAGTTACAATTACTGAGCCAACTGCTTTAATAGCCTCTGCAAGTGTAGACAACAATGCTTCTTGTAATGGAGAAGCTGATGGTGCTGCAACTGCAACTGCATCTGGAGGAACAGCTCCTTATACTTACCTATGGAGCAGCGGAGCTACAACAGCATCAATTACTGGTATAAGTGCTGGATTTTATATTGTGACTATAACAGATGATAATGGTTGTACAAATACAGCTTCAGTTACAATTACTGAGCCATCTGCTATTAATAATACTATATCTGAATTAACTACTGGTATTTTAACAGCAAACGAAGTGGGTGCTACTTATCAATGGTATGAATGTCCAAATACATTATTAGCAGGAGAAACAAATCAAGATTTTACTCCAACAGTAATTGGCGATTATAAAGTTGAAGTAACTGTTGGAACTTGTACGGTTGAATCAGCGTGTTATACAGTTAATACTTTAGGTTCAAATACTTTTGAAAACAAATCAAAATTCTCAATCTATCCTAATCCAAATAATGGACAATTAAATATCAATGCTGATTTTGATGGTCAATTTATTATTGTAAATCAAGTAGGTCAAACAGTAAAATCATTTAGAGTAAATTCAAATATTGAAAATACAATAAATGTTGAAAATTTATCTGACGGTATTTACTTCATAAAAGGAACTAATGGAACAGAAATAAGTTCTCAAAAACTGATAATTAAAAAATAATCTTATCTTTTAATTAGAAGGTTAAAAAAAGGTTGTTATAGAATATATAACAACCTTTTATATAAAAAGTCAACTTAAATTAAAAACTAGATTTAAAATAACACTATTAATCCCAATAATTATGAAAAGAAGATCATTTGTAAAAAAAGTTGGTATTTTTACTACTGGTACGATTGCCTTATCAAGCACTAATCTATATGCTACTGAAACGGAAAATTCTTTAAACACAATAGATTTTTCTCCTGTAGCGCTAATTGAAAATGAATTAACTTTAAAAGGTTTCTTTATAGATTCAATAACTTTAAAACCTATCTTATCACCTATTAAGATGGAAGCAAAAGTAAAAAGGAATCGATTTTTCCCTTTAAATAAATCTTTAGAATCTACAAATAGTAGTTATCATATACAAACTGGGTTTTCAAAATCAAACATACAGGATAAAATAGATATTCATATTCAAGCTGATGGATACAAACCTTATAATGGTAATATTTATTTAACTACAAAAGGATGCTATATTCACTCTGAAGAATGGAATTATAATCCTAATTTTAAACCCGAATTTACTCCAAAGAATATCAATTCTGGAAATCAAACAACATCCTCTTTTAATTTTCATTTAGTTAAAATTTAAAAACTTAAAATTCTAATAAAAAAAAGGTTCCTTGTAAGGAACCTTTTTTTTATTATTATCGTTGTTCTTTTTAAAAAGGAACATCTGAATCTTCATCATCAACACTACTAAAATTACTCCCAAATGCTTCATTTGCTGATGGAAGATTTTGAGTAATAAAAGGATTTTGTTCATCTAAATTCATTTTTGAAGGTAGCGAATCAAAAGGAGAACTAAAATCATCTAAATTATCAAACTTACCTAAGTTTCCAACGAATTTTAGTCGTATATTATCTAAACCACCATTACGATGCTTTGCTACAATAAATTCAGCCTGACCTTGCGTTGGAGAACGCTCTTCATCATCCCATTCATCAATTTTATAATATTCAGGGCGATAAATAAAAGAAACAATATCCGCATCTTGCTCAATCGCTCCCGATTCCCTTAAATCGGAAAGTAATGGTCTTTTACTAGATCCACGAGTTTCAACGGCACGAGATAACTGTGAAAGAGCAATAACTGGTACATTTAATTCTTTTGCTAATGCTTTTAAATTTCGGGAAATGGTTGAAATTTCTTGTTCACGATTTCCTCCTCCTTTTCCATTTCCACCAGCAGTCATTAGTTGAAGGTAATCAATTACAATCATTTTAATTCCATATTGAGAAGCTAAACGACGTGCTTTGGCACGTAAGTCAAAAATGGATAATGATGGAGTATCATCAATATATAAAGGAGCTTTTTCTAAATCTTTAACTTTTATTGAAAGTTGCTCCCATTCGTGTTTTTCTAACTTTCCTGTTCTCAACTTTTCAGATGACAAGCCAGTTTCAGATGAAATAAGACGCGTAATTAGCTGAACTGAAGACATCTCAAGAGAGAAAAAAGCAACAGGAGCTCCATAATCAATCGCCATATTTCTTGCCATTGATAATGTGAAGGCTGTTTTACCCATACCTGGACGAGCTGCCACAATAATTAAATCTGAAGGTTGCCAACCAGAAGTAAGTTTATCTAAATCATGAAATCCTGTTGGAACACCACTTAATCCTTCTTTTCCTGCAATTTCTTCAATACGCTTTTTAGCTTGGATAACTAAACTTTGGGCGGTTTCAGAACTTCTTTTAATATTCCCTTGTGTAACTTCGTACAATTTAGATTCAGCTTTATCCAATAAATCAAAAACATCTGTTGTTTCATCATAAGATTCTTCAATTATTTCGTTGGAAATCTTTATTAAACTTCTTTGAATATATTTTTGCAATATAATTCTTGAGTGAAATTCAATATGAGCTGAAGATGATATTTTTTGAGTTAATTGAATAAGATAAAAATCGCCTCCTGCTAACTCTAATTTTGCATTCTTTTTTAATTGAGAAGAAACTGTTAATAAGTCGATAGGTTGAGTATCGTTAAACAATTCAACAATTGCTTCAAAAATATGTTTATGAGATTCTTTATAAAAAGCATCAGGTTGAAGAATATCAATTACTTCATCTACACCTTTCTTATCAATCATCATTGCTCCTAAAACTGCTTCTTCTAAATCTACAGCTTGAGGAGGAAGTTTTCCTTTTTCTAGATTAATAATAGCGCTTTTATTTTCTTTTTGAAAGCTGCTATTTCTGACGTTTTCCATATTGCGAAGGTAACCAAATTTTGATAAATTATATCCTAACTTATTAGCTCTATTGTGTTAAAAACCTGTTGAAAACATAATTCTTTTTGTTAATAACACAAAAAAAATCCGAAACTATTAGGCTTCGGACTTTATATGTTGAATGTAAAATGAATTATTCTTTAAATTCTCCCATTTTACTGTATTTGTCCATTCTTTGTACGATTAAATCTTCTGTTGATAAGTCTTTTAATTCTTTATATGCTTTCATAATAAAAGTCTCAACATTTTTAAAAGTAGTTTCTCTATCATGATGAGCTCCTCCAAGTGGTTCTGGAATAATATCATCAATTAATTTTTGCTTCTTCATATCAGTTGGTGTCAATTTCAAAGCTTCAGCAGCTTGTTCTTTATATTCCCAACTTCTCCATAAAATAGACGAACATGATTCTGGTGATATTACAGAGTACCAAGTATTTTCTAACATAAATACTCTATCTCCTACTCCAATTCCTAATGCTCCTCCTGAAGCTCCTTCTCCAACAACAATTGTAATAATAGGAACTTTTAATCGAATCATTTCAAAAATATTACGAGCAATTGCTTCTCCTTGTCCTCTTTCTTCTGCTTCTAAACCTGGATATGCCCCTGGAGTATCAACAAGAGTAACAACAGGAATTCCAAATTTTTCTGCCATTTTCATCAATCGAAGTGCTTTTCTATATCCTTCTGGATTTGCCATTCCGAAATTACGATATTGACGCGTTTTCGTATTATATCCTTTTTGTTGTCCTACAATCATGAATGATTGTCCGTCAATCTTCCCTAAACCACCTACCATGGCTTTATCGTCTTTAACTCCTCTATCTCCAAATAATTCTAGGAAAGTATCACCACATAATGCTTTGATATGATCCATCGTATAAGGACGATTTGGGTGACGTGACATTTGAACACGTTGCCAAGCAGTTAAATTTTTATATATATTTTTCTTAGTTTCTTCTAATTTTTTCTCAATCTGTTTGCATGTATTACTTACATCTACTTCAGATTCCTGACCTATAACGACACATTTATCTAATTGGTCTTCAAGCTCTTTAATAGGTAATTCAAAATCTAAATATTCCATGGGACTAAATTTTGGTTTGTGTTTGTTGTGACAAAGATAAAATTTTCAATTAATTAAATGTATTATTCAACTAATTTTAGTTTTCTTTTTTTATAATTTTTCACTAATCCATTTGCTAGAACTGTCACTAAAATAATTCCTGCTCCTAGATAAAAATAGGAATTCATGTGTTCTGAGTCTTTAAATATTAACAATGCTAAAATAATTCCATAAACAGGTTCCATATTTACAGTTAGCATCACTGTAAATGGGCTTAAAAACTTCATAATTTTCACAGATGCAGAAAAGGCATAAGCGGTACAAATTGATGAAAGTATTAATAACCAAAATAAATCTTCTAATGATATTTCAAAAAAAGCTGTATCAAAATTATTAGTAAATAACATATATACACTTATTCCTAAAACGCCTATTAAAATTTCATAGAAAGAGATTACATTTGGATCATACTCTTTTACGTATTTTCCATTTAATACAGAGAAAAGGGCTGATAAGAATGCTGAAGTAATGGCTAAATAAATCCCCGCTTTAAATTGGGTTTCTACTTTAAAGATAATTCCTAATCCAATAATTGTTATTATTCCGAAAAGCATTTCATACCAAACTACTTTCTTTTTGTGTATGATAGGTTCTAAAATAGATGCAAAAAAAGCGCCTGTTGATAAGCATGCCAGTGTTACTGAAATATTTGATACTTTTATTGCTTCATAAAAAGTATACCAATGTACTGCTATTACAATTCCGGCAAATGAAAAACTTATAAATGCATTTTTTGTAATCACCATACTTTTCTTTTTTATAAGTAAAAAAGCTAAAACAAAGAGTGACGCAAAAAACATTCTATACCAAACTAAGTTTAATGCTTCTAATGATATTAGTTTTCCTAATATGGCTGTAAATCCCCAAATAAACACTATTAAATGAAGATGCAAATATGTTTTTATACTATCGTTTTGCATTTCTAAGAAGATAAAAGGCTAATATTCCAAAAAATATGTTTGGAATCCAAACTGCTAATAATGGCGAAAAATCTGAATTTTCTGCAATGGTTCCAAATACTTTATCAAAAAATATAAAGGTAAATGCAATTACAATTCCAATAGCTAAATTAACTCCCATTCCTCCTCTTCTTTTCATGGATGATACTGCTACTGCAATAATAGTAAGTATGAATGCTGAAATTGGTAAACTAAATTTTTTATACAATACAACTAAATATGCATTGATTCTAGTATTTCCTTTTTCTTTTTCTTTATTAATAAATTTGAATAACTCTCCAATTGTCATTGTCTCTGCAATATAAAAAACTGGAGTTAATTCGTCTGGTTCAAAGTTAAAATCAACAATTTTTTTATCTACTAACTCTAATATATCATTGTTATTCCCAATATTCCTTTTTACATAATTAAATAAAGAGTATTTTTTTATCTCTTCATCATATTTTATTCTATTTGAGGTAATTTTCTCAACTAAAACATTATCCTTAAATTTCTCATACGTAAAGTTAAATCCTGTTTTAGAGGTAAAATTATAATTGCTAATGTAAATGTATTCTCCTTCTCCTATTTGTCTAAATATATCCGAAGTTTCCATTGTTTTATAACTACTACTTCTCAAATATGTATTTCTAAAATCTAGAAATCCTTTACTTGCCTTTGGTACTAAGAAAAACCCCATTAATAATGCAAAAACACAAACAATAGTTGCTCCAAATAGAAAAGGTCTTAAAAATCTTTTAAACGAGATTCCAGAACTAAGAATAGCAATAATTTCTGTATTGTTTGCTAATTTTGAGGTAAACCAAATAACTGATAAAAATAGGAAAATAGGAAATAATAAATTAGCAAAGTATATTATAAAATCACCGTAATACATTATTATTTCATTAAAAGGAGCTTTCCTTTCAATCATTCTATTTACTTTTTCAGAGACGTCTATTACAATTCCAATAGGAATAAATAATAATAACATTACACTAAATGTACCTAGATATCTCTTTAAAATATATTTATCAATTAGCTTCATTAAATTAACTATAAGCGTTGACTCATTTGAATTACCATTTTATCTTTCCATTCTCTAAATGTTCCTGCTACAATTTGTCTTCTTGCTTCACGAACAAGCCACATATAAAAACCTAAATTATGAATAGTAGCAATTTGCTTTCCAAGATACTCATTTGCAGCAAATAAATGACGTAAATAAGCTTTTGAATATTCTAAATCAACAAAAGTATGTCCCATTTCATCAATTGGAGAAAAATCGGCTTCCCACTTTTTATTCTTTATATTGATTGATCCATGAGCTGTAAAAAGCATCCCATTTCTTGCATTACGTGTTGGCATAACACAATCAAACATGTCAATACCTAAAGCAATATTTTCTAAAATATTAATTGGTGTTCCTACTCCCATTAAATATCTTGGTTTATCTTCTGGTAAAATTGCGGTAACAACTTCGGTCATTGCGTACATCTCCTCAGCAGGTTCACCTACTGAAAGTCCTCCAATTGCATTTCCTTGTGCTCCTGCATTAGCAATATATTCTGCTGATTGTTGACGTAGATCTTTGTAAGTGCTTCCTTGAACAATTGGAAAAAAAGTTTGCTCATAGCCATACTTAAATGGCAGTTTTTCTAAATGCGTAATACATCTGTCTAACCAACGATGCGTCATGTGCATAGATCGCTTTGCATAACGGTAATCACATGGATATGGAGTACATTCATCAAACGCCATAATAATATCTGCACCAATGGTTCTTTGAATTTCCATTACATTTTCAGGAGAGAAAAAATGATATGAACCATCAATATGACTCTTAAATTTCACTCCTTCTTCTTTTATTTTTCTATTTGAAGAAAGAGAATATACTTGGTATCCTCCTGAATCTGTCAAAATATTTCGATCCCAATTCATAAATTTATGCAAACCACCTGCTTTTTCAAGAATATCTGTTTGCGGTCTTAAATATAAATGATATGTATTTCCCAATATAATATCTGGATTAATATCATTTTTTAATTCTCTTTGATGAACACCTTTTACAGATGCTACAGTGCCAACAGGCATAAATATTGGGGTTTCAATAACTCCATGATCTGTAGTAATCACTCCTGCTCTTGCTTGGCTTTTTGGATCTTTTTTAACTAAATCGAACTTCATATAACAATTTTACTGGGCAAATATAAATCAAATAGTGCACTTGCATGTTACTCAAACTAAAATTTTAAAATAGTTTTATGAAATACTAATTGTGAATAAATAAATTCATTAATTCGAATAACTTCCTGATAAAAGGTTTGTTGAAAGAAAAATTATGAAGTATTTTTGCCCAAATTATTTATGTAAATGAAACCAAACACACAACAATTACAAGAATTAACTGTCCAAGTAAGAAGAGATATCCTACGCATGGTACATGCTGTAAATTCAGGTCATCCCGGAGGATCACTTGGTTGTACAGAATTTTTAGTAACCCTTTATCAAAACTTAATGAACAGAAAAGAAGGTTTTGATATGGACGGAATTAATGAAGATGTTTTCTTCTTATCTAACGGTCATATCTCTCCTGTTTTCTATAGCGTACTAGCAAGAAGTGGTTATTTTCCTATAAGTGAACTAGCTACTTTTAGATTATTAAATTCTCGTTTACAAGGGCATCCAACTACACATGAAGGTTTACCTGGAATAAGAATGGCTTCTGGGTCTCTTGGTCAAGGATTAAGTGTTGCTTTAGGTACTGCACAAGTAAAAAAACTAAATAACGATTCTAGTTTAGTTTACACACTACATGGAGATGGCGAATTACAAGAAGGTCAAAACTGGGAAGCAATTATGTATGCATCAGCTAAAAAAGTAGATAATTTAATTGCTACAGTAGATGTAAATGGTAAACAAATTGATGGAACAACTGACGAAGTTTTAGCAATGGGAAGCTTAAGAGCTAAATTTGAAGCTTTTGGTTGGGATGTTTTAGAAATCAAAGAAGGTAACAATATTGATGCTATTATTAATGGCATGACGGAAGCAAAAGCAAAAACAGGAAAAGGAAAACCCGTTTGTGTTTTATTGTACACTGAAATGGGTAATGGTGTAGATTTTATGATGCACACTCATGCATGGCATGGTAAAGCACCTAATGATGAGCAATTAGCAAATGCATTAGCGCAAAATCCTGAAACTCTAGGTGACTATTAATCCTTCAACTAAAATGAAAATGAAAAAATATACAAATACAGGAAATAAAGATACACGTTCAGGATTTGGTGCTGGTTTAACTGAGCTTGGTCAAAAAAATGAAAATGTTGTAGCACTTTGTGCTGATTTAATTGGATCGTTAAAAATGGATGATTTCAAAAAAAATCACCCAGAACGTTTCTTTCAAGTTGGAATTGCAGAGGCAAATATGATGGGAATTGCAGCAGGAATGACTATTGGAGGAAAAATTCCTTTCACAGGTACTTTTGCTAATTTCTCAACAGGTAGAGTTTACGATCAAATTCGTCAATCTATAGCCTATTCTGATAAAAATGTAAAAATTTGTGCTTCTCATGCAGGTTTAACACTTGGTGAAGACGGAGCTACTCATCAAATTTTAGAAGATATTGGCTTAATGAAAATGCTACCTGGAATGGTTGTTATTAATCCATGTGATTATAACCAAACGAAAGCAGCAACTATAGCTATTGCAGATCATCATGGTCCTGTTTACCTACGTTTTGGTCGTCCTAGTGTTGCTAATTTCACTCCTGAAAATGATGAATTTGTCATTGGTAAGGCTGTTATGCTAAATGAAGGAACAGATGTTACTATTGTGGCAACAGGTCATTTAGTTTGGGAAGCCTTAATTGCTGCTGAAAAATTAGAAGAAAAAGGAATTTCTGCTGAAGTAATCAACATACATACTATTAAGCCTCTTGATGAAGAAGCTATTTTAAAATCAATTTCAAAAACAGGTTGTATTGTAACAGCAGAAGAACATAATATTTTAGGTGGTTTAGGTGAAAGTGTATCCCGAACATTGGTATCTAATAATCCTGTTCCTCAAGAATTTGTAGCCGTTAATGATAGTTTTGGAGAAAGTGGAACACCTGCTCAATTAATGGAAAAATATGGTTTAAATGCTGATGCAATTATTAATGCAGCAGAAAAGGTTATAAAAAGAAAGTAATATATTTTCAAATTGCATAAAAAACGCCCAACTTTAAAGTTGGGCGTTTTTTATAACTTATTTTTATTTACTATCGAAAATATTAATGACAATTTCTATCTAAATGCTTTCTCAATCTTGCTGGTGTAGTAAAATCATTAGAACAACTTGGAATTCCTTTTAATTCTGTTTCATCTTCAGGTGTAGTCGGATCATCAAGTACTATATTAAATGGATAATATTTCAACAATCCTGCCTCTCCTTCTGGTTTTTTAATCTCTGTTTTAGTAACAAAACCATCTCCATCATCATCTATATCAAGAAAATCTGGTATTCTATCTCCATCTGTATCATCATTAAAGTAATCATTATCATTATTCAAATCTTCATATACACTTAGCACTCTATCCCTATCATGATCATTTTTTTTAAGTTTATATAACTTTGTTTGAAAAGCAATTGGTTTATAAGCTCCAATACCTGCTCTTGGTGAACTAAAATAAGCTAATCCTGATGGAATAAAAACTAATACATTTCCATAATCAGACCATGTTAAAGTCCCATCTGACTCTAAAGTAGGAGCATTAGGAGACGTTCTTACTTTTGACAATATTTGTCTAAATCCAGAAATTGAAACTGGGTCAAACTGACCTAACTGAGGAAATGTAAACCATACTCCTTGATCATTTTGATCAAATATTTTATTTTCTAAATTCCACCCTTTATATCCCACAAGTGTTGAATCTACACTTTTTGGAAACTCTCCTCCTCCTTCATTCAAAACAATATAATATAATTTATAGTCTACATCATCTGGAAATCTTCCATCAGTAAAATTTGTTGTCCTTGCGTCGTTTTTAACTGTAACAGATTGTAAAGGGTAATCTAATTGATCCCATATAGAAACCTGTCCTGCATCAATACTATCTACTGTAGCATCCAAATCTGCATCAACAGTAAGATAAGTAGCTTTTAAATATGCTTCTATTTCAGCAATATTTTCATCATACACATCTTGTCTATTTCTTAACTCGATGGAAGAATTTGAACTATCATCTTTGTTACAAGAAATTACTAACATGGCTACCATGACAAAAAAACTACTCTTAAAAATATTCTTCATTTTCATAAATTTTGTGTTGCAAGATACAATTTTACTTTATTTTTGTATAAAAATTAACAATGATTTTTGATTAAAAATGAGAGTAGACAAATTTTTATGGTGCACCCGTTATTTTAAAACTAGAAACATTGCATCAGAAGCTATAAAAAAAGGACATGTAACCGTAAATGGGCAAGTTGCAAAAGCCTCAAGAGAAGTATATCCAACAGACAAAATTGTATTAAGAAAAGATCAGATTAATTATCAATTAACTATTTTAGATATTCCTCCTAGCAGAGTTGGAGCAAAACTTGTTGATATTTACAGAAAAGACACCACTCCAGATGAAGCTTTTGCTCATTTAGAATTACTTAAATTAAGTAAAGAATATTACAGAGCTAAAGGAGAAGGAAGACCTACGAAAAAAGACAGAAGAGATATTGATGATTATACAACTGAAAATGATTCTTCAACTGATTTTGAATAAAACATCATTGAAAAAAGTATATTTTCAAATAGCCCTTTCTTATTTAATTATAAAAACAATACAATAATATGCAAAATATCATTTTAAATCACCAAGAAATCCAGCATAAGATAAAAAGGATTAGCTATCAAATATTTGAAACTTTTGTTAATGAAAAAGAAATTATTATAGCTGGAATTTCAAAAAGCGGATATGTTTTAGCTGAAAAAATTTGTGAAGAATTAAGAATAATTTCAGATTTAGAAATAACACTTTGCGAAGTGAACATTAACAAACAGAATCCACAAGAAAAAATTACTACTTCAATTTCGAGTGAATTATATCAAAACAAAGGCTTAATTCTTGTAGATGATGTATTGAATTCTGGCACAACCTTAATTTACGGAGTAAAGCACTTTTTAGAAGTTCCTTTAAGTAAATTTAAAACCGCAGTGTTAGTTGATAGAAATCACAAAAAATATCCTGTAAAAGCCGATTTTAAAGGATTGTCTCTTTCTACATCTTTACAAGAACACATTCAAGTTGTTTTTGAAAAAGACAATAGCTATGTATATTTAAGTTAATCTCAAGATTATTTCATTTGTAATTTCTTCTATAGATTTTTCATCAATAGATATTATATACTTTGATTGCAAATAATAATAGCTTCTATCAAACAGATGCTTTCGTATGTAATCATCTAATTCATCTTTTGACAAACTAGCTATTAAGGGTCTATTCTTTTTTTCGTCTTCAAGCCTATTTGAAAGCGTTTTAATAGACCCTTTTAAGTAAAATGATACTATATCTTCATTTTTTAAAACTTCATGATTATTTGCATAGCATGGAGTTCCTCCACCAAGTGCCAAAATAAACGTATCATTATTCTGTATAAAATCTCTAAAAACCATACTCTCTTTCTTTCTAAAATAGATTTCTCCTTTTCTTTTAAAAATATTTTTCACAGTATCTTCTTCTCTATCTTCTATTATTTTATCAAGATCATAAAAGGGAATTCCTACATTTTTAGCAACTTCTTTACCAATTGTAGATTTACCTGATCCCATGTAACCAATTAAAACGATTTTCATAATATAAATAATTGTCTAAAAACTAAGGAGTTAAAATATATTTTTAAAAAAAATGTAAATTTATGCAAAAAAATCCTTGGAAAATAAAATATACCCCTTATATTTGCACCCGCATTGAAGGAAATAAATGACTTGGTAGCTCAGTTGGTAGAGCACATCACTTTTAATGATGGGGTCCTGGGTTCGAGCCCCAGCCAGGTCACAATTTTTTTAACACTTCAAGCATAGACTTGGTAGCTCAGTTGGTAGAGCACATCACTTTTAATGATGGGGTCCTGGGTTCGAGCCCCAGCCAGGTCACAGAAAAAGTTAAGCAAAAAATGCTTAACTTTTTTTTATTTATGGCCATGTGGAGGAATTGGTAGACTCGCCATCTTGAGGGGGTGGTGTCGCAAGACGTATGGGTTCGAATCCCATCATGGTCACTTAAAGCTATATGGCAAGAAATACTGCCATATAGCTTTTTATTTATACGATAACAACCAACTACTTATATACTATTAGTTTTTATTTAATTTTAAAAACATTTTTTAAGTTTAAAACTCCGTAGAAGCAACTTAACAGTGTTCATAATCTTCACAATGTTAAGGATTGCATAAAACTAATTTCAGAACCAAATAAAACGGATAATTTTATCAACTAATTAGATTTAGATTCTTGTTAAAAAATACATCATATTTTCAAGTATAATAATTTCTGGCACAAATATTGAAATCAGTCATAAAAAAATAATTATGAAAGCACACAAACAAATCAGTTTCTTTTTTATCGTATTTTTATGTTTAAGTAGTATATCCGTTATAGGGCAATCATCCGTTTCTAAAGTTGACTTGTCTATTTATCCAAAACCTGAAAAAGGCTACAAACAAATGGTCATTGAAGTTCCTCATTCTAACAATGATGACGCTAAGAAAATAGAATTTACAGTTGGTAAATGGATGGAGGTTGATACATGTAACAAACATGGTCTTCAAGGATCTTTAGAACAGAAAGATTTAAAGGGATGGGGTTCTTATTATGTATTCAAATCAAATGGAAATAGTATATCGACTCAAATGGCTTGCCTAGACAGCAATAAAGTTGATCGATTTATTACTGCTCCACCTCAAATAACAAGATACAATGGCAGATCTCCTATTGTTATCTATGTTCCTGAAGGATTTGATGTACAGTTTAAAATATATAAAGCAGAAGCGGATATATATCAAGCTAGTGAAGTTATACGTAAATAAAATTACTTCTTAAAGCGTCAAAATAAAAGAATTATTCCATGATGAATAGCTAAAATAATTCAAGACCAGAGATCACTTCGACGGTTTTTTAAAGATTTCTAAAAGCGGGGTATCATAAAAAGATGCTTGTGTAAACATACAATCTTAACTATTCAAGATTATTTAAATAAGTTTTAAGTTCTTTTAAATAAGTATGGTAACACTCATCATTATTAGATATTTTACTAAAATTTCTGATACCCCAATAACTTGATAATACAAAATGAGCAACTTGCTTTGTATTTATATTATTACTTAGACAATTGCTTTTAATTGCCTCTTTTAAGGCATTTTCCATACTTTCCTGCCATTCTAATACAACTTCATTAAGCACTTTTGTGAATTCGGAATTCCAAGGTGTCATTTCTTGTACCAAATTTCCAATAGGACAACCATATTCAAATGTTAAAACTGGATTTTTTAATAAAAGTGATTTCATTACCAAATAGATTTCTTCAATTGGTTCTGAGGTGTTTTCTAATGGACGGATTAAAGAATTATACATAGTTGGTTTAACAATCTCATTGATAATGGAAATTCCCATTTCATCCTTTGTTTTGAAATGATAATAGAACGCTCCTTTAGTTACTTTTGTTGTGGCTATAATTTCATCTATACTTGTTGTTTGATATCCTTTTTTATAGATTAATTCAAATGCTTTTTCAAGTATTGTATATCTTGTATTTGATGCTTTTGTCATGAAAAAATATTAATAATTAAAAATTAGTATCTAATCTATTTTTATTCGCTAATTTATTAAATCCCATTTTATAAAGTATATCTGCTCTTGTATTTTCTTTATGTTTCAACTCTTCTATAGTTTGTATAATATCATCTTTAAAATCAATTCTTGAATATTTCTTATGAGTAGCTTTAATAAATTCATTTGGAAGTTGAAAATAATGAGACCCAATAACATCCATAGCAGCTCCTTTTGATAACAAATAAGCTTCATTTCCAAATTTCACTTTATCTACATTAGGATATAAATGCAAATCAATAGCTTTTTTTACAAGATTTGCATTATTAGTATCCATCCCATTTTTCAGAACAAAATTTTTAGCATAGTCTCCACCATAATTAGCAAAACATTGTTGACTGCAAATATGATTGTGTTTATCTGTTAATCCTGAATCGTGTAAAATAGAGGATATAAATAATAATTCATTGTCTGTTTTTATTCCTTCAGAAATTGCTATTCCTGCACTCCAAAAAAAAGTTCGATAACAATGTTTTAAAAGAATAGGATTATAGATATCATTTGCTTCCTCGATAGCTAACAGCGCTAATTTTGAATCTGGAATTGTCAAATCGTTAAAGTTAAATTTAGCATACGAATTCAACCCTAATTGAGTTAAAACTCTCTTTATATTTTCATTTAATGTAGACTTTATAAGTGAAATCTTAAATCTTGAAATTTCATTTTTATTCAAAATCCCTAATTGTGTAAAATTATCTTGCATTGCTTAATTGATTAGTTATTTTACAAAAATACACAAAACATACTAATTAGTATGTTTTGTGTATTAAAAATTAGTTAATATAAATCACTAACAAAGTGGACAATCTCGATACAAAATTTGGAGTTGATACTTAACTATATTTAAAAAACGGGTTCAACTATAAAAAGTTAAACCCGTTGAAATTCTGTTTACGTATAATTTTAAAATTATATTGACAATTATTTTTACTTTATTCCAATAAAAAAAGCCCAAAACTGGGCTTTTTTTATTTCAACATATTTTGCAATGCCTTAAATTCATCTAGCTTCACGTCTGATTTATTAATTAAGCTAATCAAGTTCATAATCCGCGTAGGATTCATATCATCACCTAAGATTCTAACTACTGCAAATCCGTTTTCTTTACTATTTGCAAATAGTACAAATTCATTAATCTTTTCTTCATCACCTACATAATAAAGCGCTCCTCCTTCACTTCCTGAACCTATCTTTAAAAGTTCTTGATATGCTTCATCTTTAAGTAATCCTTTAACTTTTTCTTTCTCTACATCATAAACTTTTACATTTAATGAATCTTTCTTAAAAGCCAAAATATTCATCTTTTCAAAAGAGCTTAGTGTTTCTTTATCTTTTTGAGACAATGTTAATTTCTCTGTATTAATTATTGAAGGTGTAACATCTAAAGAGATAAAGTTTGAAGATTCAGAGTTTTCTACGAAATATTTCTGTAAACTTCCTTTATTGTTACAACTAAACAATACAATTGCCATTATACCTAATATAATTTTTTTCATTTTTCTATTTTTTAGATGCTTTTTTCAATTCATTTCCTCCAGGAAGATTCATCTTCTCAGTTAATGCTGAAATTTCATCTAAGTTAAAATTCCCAGTTAAAGATAGAACAATTGCTTGATTTTCTTTATCTTCAGGAGATTCTATAAACATTAATAATTCTTTAACGATATTAGCTGAAGCTCCTGATTTTACATAAATATTAACTTTTTTTCCGCCATCACTAATTCTCATTAATTCTTCAAGAGGGTTTGATTTTAAATAGCTTGCAACAGTTCCTTTCATATCACTAGCTACTTTTACATTTCCTGTCATAAATACCTTTAAATTATCTAATTTTTTAACTAGTTCTATAAATTGCTTTTCGGTTCCTTTTGCATCAACTTCAATTTTCCCCATTAACTCAAACATCTTCTTGTTCACAATGATTGTTTTTACTACATCGCTATCTTCATATTTATCAAATGTTGATTGAGAAAATCCTACTGATGCAAACATCATAAATACTATACCTAAAATTATTTTTTTCATTTTCTTAATTATTTAAAAATTGTTTTTTTTGTTTTTTCATACTCTTTTAAGATGACAACACTTTCTACTCCGTTATTTACTTCTTCAGAAAGCATTTCGAGGGCTTTTTGTGTTTCTACAAATGCTTCTTCAGGATTAGTATATGTTCCTAAATCAACATCTGAGGAATTATTATAAAAATATCCCACTGTTCCAAAAAAAGCAACAATTACAGCAGCTACTCCTATCCACTTCCCATATGAATGCTTTCTAGATTGTAATGGTAGGGCTTTAGTATATTGTTGTTCTTTTTGATTTTCGAAATAACAAAACAAAGGTTTATACTGAACCAAATGTGATGCTACTTCTTCAGAAGAAAAATAGGCCTTTAATTGTTTCTCTTCTGCTATACTTAATGTACCTTCTAGGTACTTTTCTAATAATATTTCAACTAACTTTAATTCCATGATTGTGTTTTTCTAACAATTTCTCTCTTATCACTTTTCTAGCTCTTGAAAGAGCTACTCTAACTGTTGCTTCGTTCATATCTAATATGGATGCAATTTCACTAAATTCATATTCTTCTACATCTCTCATTTGAACGATAATTTTCTGTTGTTCTGGTAGTTCATCAATAATTTTCTCTACCCAGTTCCAACTATCTTTATCTTCTACTTGTTTATCAACTCCTGCTGAATTATCTCCATAATTACTATGTACTAATTGCAAATTTGATGCCCTTTTTGATTTTAACTGGTCTAAACAATAGTTCTTTGTAATTGTCATTGCCAAAGCTTCTACACTATTATATTTTAATAGACCATCATTTTTATTCCACAAACGAACTAATACTTCTTGAGTTGCATCTTCTGCTTCTTCAATACTTATTAACAACCTCTTTGCTATTCTAAAAATTTTATCTTTAAAAGGAGAAATGATATGTATAAACTCCTGTTGTTTCATTTTATTTAGTTGGTTTTAAATACAGACGAATGTAAATTAATTTTGTTACATTAAAAAATAAACCTATTTTTATTAATCAATACAATTTTCGGTCTAAAATGAGCTAAAGTCCTATAAATAAGAAGAAACGCTCATTATAATTTAATTATTTCAACCCAAATAATAAAAAACATTAACTAATGAAAAAAAGAATTTATTTATTATCTAGCCTATTTCTAGCGCTCTTTATTACTTTCAGTTGTAGTGATGATTTTGATGATAATCCGCAACGAACAAGTGTAAATGATTTTATTTGGAAAGGATTAAATCAATATTACTATTGGCTTGAAGATTCACCTGATTTGGTTGATAATCGTTTTTCAACAAATAGTGATTATCAAAATTTTTTAAATTCTTTTTCACCTCCAGAATCTTTATTTGAACATTTAGTGGTTGATAGACAAATTGATCGTTTTAGTGTTATTTTTTCAGATTACGACGCACTTGAACAAACTTTATCTGGAACACAAAAAAGTAATGGTGTTGACTATGAATTACGTTACAAAACAGGTAGCTCAACAGAATTATTTGGATGGATAAGATATATTTTACCTAATTCTGATGCTGCTTCAAAAAACATACAAAGAGGAGATTTTTTCTACGCTGTAAATGGAACCTCATTAACTGTTGATAATTACCGCTCTCTTCTTAACAATGATACTTATACTTTGAATTTAGCTGATTATGATAATGGAAATATTACTTCAAATGGAAATACTGTTTCACTTACAAAAACTGCTTTTTCAGAAAATCCTGTATATTTAAAGAAAACATTTACTGTTGGAACTAAAAAAGTAGGGTATTTAATGTATAATGGTTTTTATTCTCAATATGAAACAGAATTAAATAATGCTTTTGGTTATTTTGCTTCAGAAGGAATTAGCCATTTAATATTAGATTTACGTTATAATTCTGGTGGTTCTGTAGATACTGCTACAAGACTTGCTAGTATGATAACTGGCCAGTTTAACAATGAAATATTTGGAAAACAACAATGGAATTATAAAATTCAAAATATATTTAATAATAATAATCCGGAAGAATTGTTAAATCGTTTTACAACTACTTTAGGTAACGGTTCGAGTATTCAGAGTTTAAATTTAGACAAATTGTATGTGTTGACCTCAAAAAGAACTGCATCTGCCAGTGAATTAATTATTAACGGATTAGCTCCGCACATAAACGTAGTACAAATAGGAGACGCTACAACAGGTAAAAATGTAGGTTCTATTACGCTTTATGATTCTCCAAATTTCAGAAAACAAAATGTAAATCCTAATCATCGTTATGCGATGCAACCTATTGTTTTAAAGATAGCAAATAAAAATAATTTTAGTGATTATACAAATGGATTACAACCTAGTATTAGTCAATTAGAAGATTTAAATAATTTAGGTGTTCTTGGGGAAGAGAGTGATCCTTTGCTAAATACTGCTTTAAATTATGTAGATGTTAATGGTCGTTTTTCAATTAATCAGCCAGAACATACTTTCAAACATTTTGGAGATGTTAAATCCATACAACCTTTTGGTAATGAAATGTATTTAGAAAAGGTGCCTGATTTTTTATTAAAATAATTCTACAATTATAAAAAAAACGTCTATAACTTATAGCTATAGACGTTTTTTATGTTTAAAAAGTAAGATTGTTTTTAATTAATCATTATTCTTTTTGTTATTTTCTCATTATTTACAATAACTTCAAAAATATAAATTCCTGATTTTAAATCTGATACTATTATTTGATTGTAATTTCCTTTAGGTAGGTTTTTCACAATTCGTCCTGAAAGATCAAAAACAGTAATTGCTGTTTGTTGGTTAGAATTCATGTAAACAACATCATTTGCTGGATTTGGATACATTGAAAATTCAACAATATCCTCTTTTTCACTTTTAGACATTACTCTTAAACTAGAGCCTTGATTTATAACACCTACAGCATCTAAATCAAATCCACTTGAATTGAAAGGAGTTGTAAAGGGATCGTTTATTTTATTTCCAAAACTATCATAGGAAGCGTAAGCTGCATTTATACTTCCTACAACGTCAATAATTTTTACATGCGTAACATTATTTTTATCTAATAATGCATTATTTGGCACTTCTGACAAGTCAAATGGTGTACCATAATTTATTTTATATTTTCCTGCTAAATTATGGATATATCTACAATCAACAGATCCAAAACCTCCAATTTGAGTTGCTGTTTGTGTTTCACTATGAGATGGAAATCTAAAGAAATTAACCCCATCAGAGCTTACCTCAACAAATGCTAGTTCTAAAAAGGTATCTGAGAAGCTATTTTCAAAAACAGCAAAATCATAACCTGATCCATCAATAATTGGTTGTTCAAATGTAACAATTGCAGATCCACCATCTCCAAGACTTACTACACCTAATGTACTTCCAACTGGTGCCCCTAAAGCATCACTTGATGTTCCAAAAGAAGCTAATGGACTTGACGGATTTGAGATATCTTGTTTTCCTCTCACAATTGTTGCTCCTGTAGCCCAAGCTACTATGGAAGGGCTACTTGCAGCAATAGCTGTTGAGCCTGGTTGTCCTGCTGGAGGAGCATAAGATTGTCCATTTGAAATTGTTGCAACGCATAGCGTAATTAAAAGTAACGTTTTTTTCATTTTTTTTTAAAATTTATTTGGTTGTTTTTATTGAATAATCATTTTCTTAATTTCTCTTTTATCATCAATTAATACTTCTATTAAATAACTTCCTGATGGCAAATTTGAAATATCTACAGTTGTATAATTTCCTTTTGGATAGCTTTTTATTTTTCTTCCATATAAATCATAAATTACAATAGCTGCTTGTTCTTCTAACTTTATGAATATAGTATTAGTTGCTGGATTCGGATAAATTGAAAATAAATGGAGATTAGATTCGTTCAATCCTAATGTTTTTTGATTTATTACACCAACTGCATCCAAGTCAAATCCTCCAGATTGAAAAGCTGTTGGATAAGAATCATTTATTACATTGCCAAAGCTATCATAAGTAGCATATTGGGCTTCTATACTTCCAACTACATCGGTGATTTTAATATGAGTTATATTGTTTTTATCTAATAATGGGTTATTAGGTATTTCATTTAAATCAAATGGCGTTCCGTAATTTCCTTCATACTTTCCTGCTATATTATTGAGATATTCTGCGTGTGGAGTTTCAAAAGTTCCTATTTGAGTATTTGTTTGTGTTTGACTATGCGTTTGAAAACCAAAATAATTAACACCATCTGAACTTACTGTTACAATTGCTAATTCTAAATAACTAATACTTCCATTTTCAAAAACAGCAAAATCGAATCCGTTTCCATCAATTATGGGAACATCAAATGTAATAATTGCTTCTCCTCTATCTCCTAAACTAACAATAGCACCATTAGGCATTCCAATAGCATTTGAACTTTCACCTGTTGAAGCATACCCTAAAGTTGGATCAGATATTTTTTTATAACCTCTATTAACTTGGACTTCGGTTGCCCAAGCCACAAAAGAAGAATTATTTTTATGAATTGCTGTAGAGCCAATTTGTCCATTTATTGGTGGATAAAGTTGCGAATAACTGTTTAATCCGATTAATAAAAGACTAGTTAAAAAAATAATTCTTCTCATTTCTATTTGTTTTTATTTAACAATCAGTTTTGATATTTGCTTTTTGTTTTCAGAGTTTATTTCTACAATATAAATTCCTTTCTCAAGGTTTGAAACATCAATTCCTGATGTATTATATAGTTGGGTTTTCACCACTTTCCCTGTTAAATCAAATATTTTAACAGCTACATTTTTATTTGAATTAATATAAAATGTTGTTGTTGCAGGATTTGGATATAGTGAAAAAGATGTATTTGCTAGATTATTATCTAAACCAAGGCTACTTTCTTTAGATTTATAGAAATTATTTGGAATATTTTCAACTGTATTTGTAATTACAAAATCTCCTGTTACATTGTAAATATGAGCAAATCCTGTAGCCGCATATCCATTAGCATCTGCAACATATATTTTATCATCAATTAAATCTAATCCATAAATTCCTAAATAATCTGTTACTGGTGTTGTGATAAAAGAGGTTGTAGGTAATGTTGTGTTTGTAAATGGCATTTTAAAAATATCTGAACCAATTGTGTAGTATAAATTATCTGCATCAGCAATTAAATGTGATGGATGTGTAATATTATCAAATGGTAAATCACTTACTATACTATTATCTGTCAGGTCTATTTTTACTAGTTTCCCAGTAGTTTCTGTTTGTCCTGACCAACTTGGTAATCCACGACATAATACATATAAAAAATTATCTTTAACTATCATTGAGCTTGGAAGATCTCCAACTATAATTGAGGAAACATTTTGATTGCTTATTTCAACAACAGATATTGTTGTTCCATACCCATAACCTCCTTGATGTGCAACATAAAGTTTATCATTTATAACTTCTATTGTTTCAACACCTTCAGCCATTGGTATAGTAGATTCGACCAAATTAGTAGTTAAATTGATAACAGCTAAATAATCATCGGTAGTAACACTTCCATCTCCCCAACATGTTACATATCCTTTATTATTATGAAAAGCTATATATCGCGGATTAGTTAATCCTTGATCTATCGTGGCTAAAACTTCAAACGTTTCATAGTTTACAACTTTTATAGCGCTTGACCCATTTAGAACAATATAAGCTTTATCATCAATAAAATTCATGCTCTGAGCAACATCTCCCAAAGGATCATTATTATTCGCTAGTCCAAAGATGTCACCTGTAACCTGATTATTGGTTGTCATAAAACTAACAGATGCTGCGTTACTTCCATAATTTCCTTCATTTAGAACTAAAATACCATCTAAATAAGATTGAGAAAAACCAAGAAAACCAACTAAGAAAGTTATAAGAGATAAAATGTAATTTTTTTTCATTGTATATTAATTTAAAATTCCTTTAATACTATATTAAATAAGGATGTTGTTTGTTTTTTTAATTATTAAAATAAATTCCTGTTGGAGAAACTCCAACGTCAAAGCTGTTTATTAAAGTTCCTGTTAAAGAATAAACATGTAATTTTCCATTAGAAGAATAATCATTAGCATCTCCTAAGTAAATTTTCCCATTATTAACGGCAAGACTATACACTCCATAAGCTCCTTGATTCACCGTATTAAACAATTCAGTTGTAGGTAATGAAGTATCATTAATTCCCATTTTATATATCTTAGAATCTACTGTGTAATAAAAGTTATTTGATTCATAATACAAATTAGAAGGATGCACAATACCCGAAAAAACTTTTCTTTGAGTTGTATTATCTAATGTATTTATTATGACTAATTCTCCTGTTGTTTCTGCTGATACTATTGACCAACTTGGAATTCCTCCACATAAAACATATAGATTGGTTCCTATTAATTCTAAAGAATTTGGAATATCTCCAACAGGTATAGATGTAACATTATTATCTGATAAATTTACTACCGATACTGTATTTCCTTCTCCATAACCTCCTTTATGTGCTACATATAGTTTAGTTCCATTTGAAATAATACGTTCTGGACCTTCACTAACAGAAATTGTTGAAGAAACAGTGTAAGTATTTAAATCTATAACAGCAATATAATCATCTGTACTTGATCCACCATCTCCCCAATTTGTCACATATCCTTTACCATTTGAAAAAGCAATATATCTAGGATTACTTAATCCTGTTGTAATACTCGCAACATGCAACATTGTATAACGATTTACTACTTCAATTTTTTGAGAATTGTTTACCACTACAAATGCTAATTCATTATAAAATCCAATACTTTGTCCTGTATCTCCTAATGTAAGAGTTGAATTTATCGTATTGAAAACATTATTTCTTAATGTAGAAAGGTCGTTTGATAGATAAGTAATTTCACTATTATCTGTATTGAAATTTCCTTCATTCAGAATTATTATTCCATTATCATAAGCACCTAGAGGTTCGTCTCTTAACTCATCGTCACTACTACAAGAGAAGAATAATGCTGTTAATAAAAATCCTAATAAATACAGTTTTTTTAATTTCATATTATTTAAAAGTTAAGGGTTAAGTTTATTGTATAATTTCGACCTGGCATTGGTCTTGAAAGTACATTTTGATATGGTTTATTTTCTAAGTTTAAAACTTGAAAAGAAATTATTCCTTTAATTTTTGTACCCATTGTATAATCTAAAGAAGCATTCGATAATCCATATTCTTTTAGAGTATAAAAATTATCCGAAGATGTAAATACTTTTCCATTAAAAACATAATTATAATTCAGGTTAATTGATTTTACATTTAATGTTAAACCCGTACTAAGTTTATGATAAGGAACATAAATAAGTTGTTTATCTGTTTGTTCATTTATAGATTCTGTGTATGCATAATTCCCATTGAATTGAAACAAACCAATTCTTGTTTTTTTCATCCAAGTCAATGCTGTTTCTACTCCATAAATTTTCACTTTATCTGTATTTATGGGTTGCCAAACTCCCGATGCATTTGGAACCCATCGTAACATATCTTTTAATTTAGTATAAAATGGAGAAAGTTTAATTTCAATTTCTTTAATTTTAAATATGTTATTAAGTTCATATTGTAAAGAGTGTTCTGGCTTTAAGTTGGGATTACCTAATCCTTCCCAATACAAATCATTGAATGAAGGAATTCTAAAATTTTTAGAAGAATTAATAGCAAGACTATAAAAAGAAGAAGGATTATATTTCACTCCTATTGAGTACAGTATAGGACTTTCATAATTAGAGGTTATTTCTGTCCTAACGCTTGCTTCATAATCTAGTTTCTTATCTATTTTATGAGTTAGTAAAAAACTAAATGATGTAATGTCTCTATTAATTTTTAAAACATTTGTTCCTTTTCCTGTGCTTTGTGTATGACTAACAATTGGATTAATCTTTATTTTAGAAGACACTTTATACACTAAATCATATTTAAAAACAGCGTTTTTTGCTTCTCCAAAGGAAAATAAATCACTATTTTTATTTTCAAAATATTTATATTTTTCAGTTAAAAATGCAAATTGAGTAGTAGAAATTATAGCATTATTTTCAAATTTCCATTCTATTAAATTTCTAGTATTAAAATCTTGATATTTACTCTTTGAAGGTGATGCTATTGTTCCTGAAAAAAAACGTTCTCCATCAAAAAAATGAGTTGCAAATTTTAGTACATTTTTCTCATTTATTTTATACCCAAATAAACTATTAAAGCTATTATTTTGATAGTTCCCATTCTCATTCTTTTTATTGTATCCAATATATTCATAGTCATTTTCCGATTCATTTCTTGAAAAATTTATATTCGCTGAAATCTTATCTGATCCAACATCTAATTTGTAATGTAATCCAAGAGTAGAATAACTTCCATAATTTAAACGCAATGTATTTGATATTCTATCTTCAAAATTTAAATAGGAATTTAGATGAATTGTACCGCCAATTGCTCCACTTCCATAAATCACACTTCCACCACCTGTTCTAACTGAAATAGAGTTAAAATCGAAACTATTTATAGTGTTAAAATCTGTTTGACCGTTAAATTGTGAATTAATATTAATACCGTTCCAAATTACAGCCGTTTGTTGAGCAGTTGTTCCTCTAAACGAAGGAGAAGACACCATTCCTTTTCCATTTTCTTTAAAATAAATTGTGGTATTATTTCGTAAAAGATCTGTTAATGATGTGTTGTTCCGCTGTATAATACTATCTGATAAATTAAATATAGAATGAGCCAAAGAAAAGGTCTTCAATTTACTATCGATTAAGACTACCTCTTTCAATTTCACAACAGAATCTTGTTGCGAAAAAGCAATAGAAGTATAGATAAAAATGAATAAAACGAATATGAATTTCATAAAATCACTAATCTTTTTAAAACGATAAAGAAAGTATTCTTAACTAATTTGAAAATAAAAACAGAAACGCCTCTTTGTAATAAAGAAGCGTTTTATATTAATCTTTAAAATTGAAGATTTAAACCTAATTTGAAATTTCTTCCTCTTGTTGTAAATCCACTCACTTCAACAAAATCATCATTAAATAAGTTGTTTACAGCTCCAAAAACAGAAAGTCTATTTGGTAAAATATCAAAAGATATATTTGTATGAACTAATTGGTAAGAGCTTAAAACTACATTTTTAGAAGAAAAAGTAGCACTATCATAATATCTATCTGCTCTTTGGTCTACATACTGATATTGTGCATTCCACTGAATTCTTTTTGTAAAATTCACACCAATTGATGCATTAGCTTTATGCTTAGGTAGTCTAATATTTTCTTCTTCCGAAAATTGCAAGTATGTATAATTCCCTGTCAATTGTACATTTTTTATTGGAAAAATTGTAACATTAGTCTCAATACCTTTTGTGTTTACTAACAAATCGTTATTAATATAATTTGAAGTAAAAGTGACCGGATTTGTATAAAAATCTACTCTGTTTTTTGATTCTCTATAAAAACCTACTGCATTAATAACTACTTTTTTATTTAGTAATTCCGTTTCAAAGCCTACTTCTACTGTTGTATTTTCTTCTGGTTTTAATTCTGAATTTCCATATTGAGAAAACAATTGATACAAAGAAGGTGTAATAAATGCTGTACTTAATGATGAGAGAATACGAACTGGTAAATTTTTAATTTTATAAGATGGATTAATATTATAAGTTAGATTTTCACCATAAACATTATGCATATTTAAACGCGCTCCTACATTAACATTTAATCCAAAATCAGAATTATATACAAATGTTGTATAAGGATCTATCATGTTAAATTTAGTGTTCTTATTTAAAACATTTACTGTATAAATAGACGAAGGAGTTGTTACATTATTCATATCCATAAATTGAAACTGACCTCCTAGAACAAAAAATAATTGCTTATTAATTACATATTTATTAAAAATATCAGCATTAAAATGACGTGATTTATAATCATAATTATTTAATGTTGAATTATATGCTGTATAACTATTATATAATCTCTCTAAATTTGAAAAACTACTATTTATGTGTAATTCACCTTTGTTATATTTATATATAGAATTCAAGCCTGTTCTGAATTGCTCACTTAAAAATGAATTTTTGTCTTCATCTGCAAACGAACCTGAATCATATTTATTCTTTATTTTATCATATCCAAAAAATGAAGAAATACTTAATTTATCAGTCAATTGATATCCTATTTTTTGTAAAGCATTTACTCTAGAAAAATGATCGATTTCAAAATTTTCTCCTAAAGCTTCACTCAAACCTGTAGTTTCTGTACTATTAAATGAAGTATATGATGTTAGCTTTTTTGAACCTGCACTAAATGAAAAACCTTGATTAAAATCTTGAGCAGAAGTTTTATCATCTTTTACAGAATTCATTGTTCCCAAATTAAAATAAGCTCCTCCAGAAATATTTTCCTTTCTTGCTTTTTTTAACGTAATATTTATCACTGCTGTTCCAGCATTTGAACCATAAAGCGTACTTGATGATCCTTTCATAACCTCAATACTATCTACTTGATCTACTGGTAATAATCTTAAATCATAGGTCATACTTGAACCCGAAGCATCTGTAACAGGAACGCCATCTATCATGATTAAAACTTGACGACTTCTTCCTCCACGAATGTAGTACTCAACATTCATTCCGTTACCTGTTTGATTTCCATTGATTTCAACACCTGCAACCTGATTTAAAACTGTTGCTACAGATTGTCCTTTTCGTCTTTGTAAATCATCCGCAGTAATTTTGTCTATAATTTTACCCGATTTTTCTTTGCTTTGAGCAAACTTAGTATCAGACACAACCACTTCATTTAACTGAGTTACCCTTAAAGAGTCCTTCTTTTCTTGTGCAAAAACAATACTCGTTAAGAATGTTGCACACACACTCCATCTAATAAACTTAATGTTCATTTTAGTTAATAATAGATTTTAATAAATAGGAAGAAAAGCATAGAATTTACCCATACTCAAACCTTTTTTCCCGAAAGTTTGTTACTAACGAATGTGGCAGGTCTCCTGGCTTGCGTCTTGTTATTCACCTTCCCAAGACATTGATAGAAATCAATTAACTCAGTGGTATGTAGATAATAACAAGCTTTGTAGCTTACAGTTGCGGGTACAGCTTAGGCATTAAACCTAATTCCCTTTTAATGTTGTTCTAAAAAAAGATTTTCAAAACAACAACCAAAATTCGAGTGCAAAAGTACATATATTTTAGCATATTACAAGATTTAATACTATTTTTGAAATTATATATTTTAAATATGAAATCTGTATTTACATTTTTTGCGCTTTTATTAGTTTTAAATAGTTTTTCGCAAACTACAAACGAACCTGCTATTGACAGACATAATTCTGAGCCTGTTGTGGTTCAACCAACTGTTGTAGAAGTAAGTGATTTTGATGAAGATTTAATATTACCTTATGCTTTTATAGACAAAACACCATCTTTTGTAAATTGTAAATACACTACCGAAACTGAAAACAAAGCTTGCTTTCACGAAAAACTACAAGAACATATTAAAAAACATTTAAAATATCCTAAAGCTGCAAAACAAAATAAAGTTGAAGCAAAAGCAATTGTACAATTTGAAATTTCAAAAGAAGGAAATATTACCAATTTAAAAACTAAAATCAAAGCTACAAATCAAGATTTTTATACTCTTTTTGAAGAAGAAGCCATTAGAATTATATCAAAGCTTCCAAAATTCATTCCAGGTGAGCAAAAAGGCAAAATTGTAGCAGTGAAATATGCTTCAATAATTACTTTTAGTTTAACTGATAAATAAAATTTGTTTTTTCTTATTCCTTTTTATAAAAAAGCTTTTCATTTCTTTTTCTTTTTCCTCATTTTACGCACCAAAATAATAAGACCAATAATCACATGAATAGCAATTATTGTATATAGTGCAGCCATAAATTCTTTTGAATCCGTATTCATAATTTAAAGTATTATTTTTATAATTTGTCCAAAGGTAACTTTATTTTGAAAAGCCTCTTTTAAAGGTAAATTTTGTTGGTAACATAAGAAACTTCTAATTACACCCGCATGCGTTACAATTGCGACTTTTTTATGCTGTTGTATTCTTAAATCTTCAATAAAAGAAAGCACTCTATCATATAATATTTCAAAAGATTCTCCATTTGGCACTTGAACCGAAACAAAATCTTTCATCCAAGGGTTTAACTCTTCCTGAGGAATATCATTCCAATTTTTAAGTTCCCAATTACCAAAATCCATTTCCATTAAACGTTTGTCTTTTTCAATCTTTTCATTCGAAAGAAAATCGGCTAAAACGGTGCATCTTTTTAATGGACTTGAAATTACTTTCATTTCTTCAGAAGGAAGTTGGTCTTTTATTTCTTGAAACAAATGCTCAAATGGTTCTTGAATAGTCACATCGGCTTGACCATAACAAATGCCTTTTTCACAAACAGTTTCTGTATGCCGTATTAAATAAACTTCCATAAAATTACTATTGAAATATAAAAAACAACTTCACAAACTTGTTGAGTAGCACCCAAACAATCGCCTGTATAACCACCAATCCATTTTTTGAAATAGCGCGCTAAATACCATCGAAAGATAAAAACAGGCAAAAGAACAAAAACAATCTTATAATTATAAAAAACAAAATACAGTAAAGGTAAAAATCCGAAAAAAGCAGTTCCAAAAACTTCTTTCCATGAATAACTCTTTGCAATGGGTTTGCTTTTACTTAATTCATCTTCACGAACATACTCATTAGTAAAAATAATGGTTGCTGCTGCCCAACGGCTTACAGCATGAGCCGCTATAAAAATTAAAAGAATTGTAACAATATTCGATTGAGCTGATAAAATTTCAACTAAAACACTATATTTTAAAACCAATAAAAGTAAAATTCCAATAGCGCCATAAGCACCAATAGCACTATCTTTCATTATTTTCAGAATTTTCTCTTTGTTCCAACCACCGCCAAAACCATCACAAACATCGGCAAAACCGTCTTCATGAAAGGCTCCTGTTGTTAAAATACTAGCAATCATACTCAACAGAACAGAAATAGTTACAGGTAAAATTTGAGTAAAAGCAATAAATACTACTCCTGAAAACAAACCTACAATCCAACCAATTAAAGGAAAATAACGAGTAGCCTTGTTCAAATAATCAGGATCGTGTGTAATTTTTTTTGGGCAAGGAATTCTGGTATAAAACATCAGTGCTGTAAAAAATATATCGATTTCTTTTTTCATTTTTAATTTATTTATTACTTACACCTGAACTTTCAAAACTAGCCATTTCATTTAAAAAACCTATAGCCGATTGTATAATTGGAAACGCAACCGCACAACCACTTCCCTCTCCTAATCGCATATTTAAATGTAAAACAGGTTCAACTTCTAAATAATCCAACAATGTTTTATGTGCTTTTTCTTCCGAACAATGACAAAAGATAGTATTAGCTTTTATTGCTGGCTTCTTTTTATAAGCGATTAAAAAGGCAACACTCGAAATGAATCCATCTACTAAAATGAGCATGTTATTTTGATACGCTTGCAACATTCCGCCTGCCATTTGTAAAATTTCAAATCCTCCAAAATGAGCTATAAGTTCTTCTAATTCATTTGAACCTGTATAATTTTGAATTGCTTTTGAAAGAATATTTATTTTGTTTTCTAATTTTTCATTAGTAACGCCTGTTCCTTTTCCTACACACTCTTCAATTGAAAAAGAAGTTAAAACAGTCATTAAAACGGAAGCAGTTGAAGTATTCCCAATACCCATTTCACCAAAACCAATACAATTAGAACCTTTTTGATGAATCTCATTTACAACAGTAGCTCCGTTTTGAAAACACAACTCCATTTCCGTGTAACTCATAGCTGCCGTTTGCAAAAAGGATTGCGTGCCTTTGGCTACTTTTTTATTAATGAGGTTGATATTCGTTGGAAAATCATAATTCACTCCTGCATCCACTATTTCTAAAGCAATGTTGCTTTGCTTGCAGAAAACATTAATAGCTGCACCACCTTCCAAAAAGTTAGTTATCATTTGACGCGTTACTTCTTGTGGATAAGCACTTACACCGTGATTTGCAATTCCATGATCGGCAGCAAAAACAACAATATGTGGATTTTGAATTTGTGGTGTTTCCGTTTTAAAAGCCAATCCTATTTGTAACGCTAATTTTTCTAAAAGTCCTAAAGCACCTTCAGGTTTGGTTTTATGGTCTATTTTGTATTGTAATTTCTGAACTAAATCCTCACTTTTAAAAGTTGTTTCTTTTTCAATAGTAAAAGTTGTTTTAGTTACTTCTTGTATTTCTTTCACTTTAATTACATTAGCAACAGTTTTTTTCTCTTTCCAATGTAATTGTTGCAACATGGGTTGATTTCCATAATCTGTTGCGGGTTTTCCTATACAGAAATACCCTAAAGGTTCAATGTGTTCTGGAATATTTAAAATGCTTTTGAAATCGTAATAATTTAAAATAGAAACCCAACCCATAGAATAGCCTTGTTCGGTTAAAGACAACCATATATTTTGCGCAGCACAAACCGCACTAAACTTTATAGCTTCATTACTTCCAATTGTTCCAATAGTAAATGAATCTAAAACAGAACGATCATACGCAATTACCATTCCGATAGGTGCTTCTTCTATAGCTTCTAGTTTTAATTTCAAATAGGATTCTTTTTGTGCTTCATCATCTGTAGCATTGGCTGCTTTTTCATGATAAGTTAAAAACAATTCTTTTATCTTCTTTTTTATACTTACTGATTCAATAACATAATAACGAGTCGCATCTGTTAAACCAACAGACGGAGCATGATGACCTGCTTCAATAGCTTTCTCAAGCACTTCATTAGGTACTTTATCTGTTGTAAAATGACGTGTATCTCTTCGTGATGTTATTATTTCGTATAAATCTTTCATTTAATTTTAATTCTTTTCTGAATATTTGTTTGTTTTAAATGTTCTCGATACATTTTTTATTCCACTTCATTTCATAAAAACACTCAAACTAACGTAATGTAATCACATACTCAATTCACACAAACCACGTCATTTCAAGTAAGAAACATATCGAGAAGCTAATTCCAAACATAAAAATCAGCAAAATCTGCGTGAACTATTATTTCGTATCAGTCTCCTATTAAATTTTATTCCCAAACTACAAAACAATAGTTATCATAGGTTTTCACTTCAAATTTAGGCAATTGAATTTGGTTTCTAAATAATGGACAATTTATAACTAGGGTGTGAAATTCTCCATTTTCTCCGCAAGGATCAATTCCTTTTGCTTCTAATTCTAAGGCTAATTCTTTCGTTAGTATTTTCCCTAAATAGTTCTCTCCCATTTCTAAATTGCAAGAAACAATCATTGTTTCAATTCCCGCATTAAGCATTTGGTTCACTAATGCAATTCTATCTTGTTGCCACAAGGGTAAAAAAGCCTTCAAATTTGCTGCTTTACATACTTTTTCTTCCCATTCACGATGTGATTCTAAATCAATATCTCCAAAAACAACTCCTTCTATTTGATACTCTTCTTTAATTTTATGTAACGTAGCAATATAATTTTCTTCATATTGTGACCATGAAGCTGGAACAGCTACTAAAGGTACGTTTATTTGAGTGGCTTGCTGTTCTAAAATAGCCAATGGAATACCATGCGAACGTGATACTTTTCCATTTTCATTCATCATGTTTAATAAAACAGTTGGTTGTAAACCCTCTTTAACAGCTTGCATTAGAGCATAGCAACTATCTTTTCCTCCGCTCCAAGAACTTAAAACTTTCATATCTTTTATTTAATTGGCACAGGAATTCCTGAAACCATTAAAACTACTTTATCTGCTTTTTTAGCTAAATATTGGTTTATCCAACCTTGTAATTCGGTGAATTTCCTACCCACGTGTGTAGCTGCATGAACACCCATCCCTATTTCATTGGTTATAACAATTAAAGTAATATCTTCTTGTTGTAATACTAATTCAATTTCTTTTTTAGCCTGTTCTAAACACAATTCCACATCGTTTTTAGTATCTACAAAGAAATTAGTTAGCCAAAGCGTTACACAATCAATCAAAGCTACTTTTCCTGAAAAATCAATCTCGCTTAAGTGTTTTTCTTTTTCAATATTTATCCAATTTTCATCTCTATCTTTTTGATGACGATCAATTCGCTTTTGAAAATCTCCATCCCAGTTGCGCGCTGTTGCTACATACATTGGATTTTTTGATAAAGACATTGCTAAATCTTGTCCGTAACCGCTTTTTCCTGAGCGTTCTCCTCCTGTTATTAAATAAAACATTGAGTTAATTATTAATGGTTGATGATTGATTATTAATGGATTTGGATTGTGTAGACATTATTTTTTAGTTTGATTATGTTTCTCATTAGTTTTAGAGTTACTCTTATTTATAAAAACAAGTTGCTATGTTTGTTTTTTTTATATTGTCATTATTTACTAATTAATAATTCACCATTAAAATAATTAATACGGACAATGTCTACAACCGTTAGCACAGCAACTACCTCTTTTTAAATGAAACCATTTGGTAAATACATAATTTCCATTTTCTAAATAATAATCTATATTTTCTACTAAATGAGTTGTTTTAGGCAAATCTTTTGCCTTATTAGTTAGGCTGTTTTCAGGTGTAATAGTTGCAACATATTCGTCTATTTTCTTAATTGTTGCTTGTTTTAAACAAGCAGGACACAAACAATCTGCTATTTGATCCAATGAAAAAATAGGAGGCAATTCATTACACCAACATGAAATTTCTTTCGATGGATTGCCACAACCAAAGGGAATTTGGCAAACACTACATATTTTTTCTCTAACCGTATTCATTGCGTAAAGATACTATTTTTAAACTTTAATAAAATTGAAGCCTATAATTTTTCATACATTTGCGCAAACATAATTAATGCCATGAAATTGCTTTTTAGAGTCTTATTTTTAACTAGTTTTATAATTATTAGTTGCCAAGAAAAATCAACTACAAAAACTAAAATCACGCAACATTCTGATAATCAAATCAAACATGCAACTGGTTTCGCTATTCATAAATATGAAGGGTATTCTATTGTTAAAGTAACAAATCCTTGGCCAAATGCTGAAAAAGCCTTTACTTATGTTTTAAAAAACAAAAACGGAATTATTCCTGATAGTTTAAAAGAGTATACAACCATTACTACTCCTGTAGAAAAACTAGTTGTTACATCTACCACAATCATCCCTTTTTTAGAAATGTTAGAAAGTGAAACTAAGCTTATTGGTTTTCCTCATACTGATTATATTTCATCTCCAAAATCGAGAGCTTTAATTAAAAGTGGACAAATTAGAGATGTAGGTCAGAATGAAAATTTAAATATTGAATTACTTTTTGATATGCAACCAGAAGCAATTGTAACTTTTGGAATTGACAATACAAATAAGATGGTTGATAAATTAACTTCTAATGGATTGAAAGTGTTATTCCAAGGCGATTGGATGGAACAATCACCACTGGGAAAAGCTGAATGGATTAAATTTTATGCAGCACTATTAGGAAAAGAAAAAGAAGGTGAAAAAATATTTAATTCTATTGAAGACAATTATAATAATGCTTTAAAACTAGTTAAAGACAAACAACCTAACAAAACCGTTTTATATGGTTCCATGTATAAAGACCAATGGTTTGTGGCAAGAGGAAATAGCTGGATTGCACAATTTTTACATGATGCAAAAGCAAATTATTTATGGCAAGATTTACCTGGAATGGGAAGTGAACCTTTATCTTTTGAAAGTGTTTTTGAGAAAGCAGAACATGCTGATATTTGGATTACCAATGGTTCTATTGAAACGATAGCACAATTACTAAAAGAGAACCATCATTATCAAAAATTTGATGCTTACACTGCAAAACAAATTTACTCATTTGAAAGCGAAAAAGGAGAAACAGGTGGCACCGTTTATTATGAATTGGCTCCAAGTAGACCTGATTTAGTTTTGAAAGACTATATTAAAATTTTTCACCCTGAAGTAATTCCTGATTATCAATTTACCTTTGCTAAAAAGTTAGAATAACGTGACTAGAAAATTTTCCATATTATTTATAAGCTTAATTGCATTATTACTTTTTCTAACTATTCTTAACATTAGTTTAGGCTCTATAAAAATACCTTTTAAAGAAGTTTTCAATTGCTTAGTAGGGAATGAAGTTTCAAAAACATCTTGGGAATATATCATTCTTAATTTTCGTTTACCCAAAGCTATAACTGCTATATTAGTAGGTATTGCCCTCTCAATAAGTGGCTTATTAATGCAAACCCTATTTCGAAATCCACTAGCAGGTCCTTATGTATTAGGTCTAAGTTCTGGTGCAAGTTTAGGTGTAGCTACAGTCCTATTAGGTTCTAGTATTTTGCCTGCTACTCTTGCTTCCTTATTTTTATCGTCTTATGGATTAGTAATAGCTTCTGGATTAGGAAGCGCCATGGTTTTAATGGCTGTTTTATTTGTTTCCCAACGTTTAAAGGACACTATGTCTATTTTAATAGTAGGTTTAATGTTTGGTAGTATTACAAATGCTGTAGTTTCAATTCTATCTTATTTTACAACGGCTGAACAATTACAGAAATATACTTTCTGGACATTAGGCAGTTTGGGGAATTTGAGTTGGAATGATGTTTCTTTACTTTCTATTATTACGTTTATAGGTATTGTATTAAGTTTTTTAGTTATTAAACCTTTAGACGCTCTTTTATTAGGTGAAAAATATGCCAATAGTTTGGGAGTCAATTTTAAAAGAACACGTTATATTATTCTTTTTGCAACGAGTATTTTAGCAGGTAGTATTACTGCTTTTGTTGGTCCTATTGCTTTTATAGGTTTAGCAGTTCCTCATATAGCTAAATTACTTTTCCAAACGAGTAATCATTTTGTATTATTTTGGAGTACATCACTGTTAGGAGCCATTATTTTGTTGTTTTGTGATATTGTAGCCCAATTTCCTGGCAATGACCTTACACTGCCTATTAATGCCATTACTTCTATCATTGGTGCTCCTATTGTAGTTTGGTTGTTAATCAGAAAAAGAAGAATTGCATAATTACTATAATAATTCATACAATTCACAATCAAAGTAATGTAGAGTTTCAACCATTAATTTGAATGTACTAAATAGTTCCCAAAATGTATCGATAATTCTCTAATTATGCTTTTATACAAAACGAAAGAACAATACACACACAAATTATCATCTATTTAAATCAGTATTATTCGTTTTTATCTAGAAGCAATTTCCCCCAATCGTTTAATTTCCATAGAACATCAACCAATTCTCGACCTAAATCCGTTAATTGATATTCAACTCTAGGAGGTAATTCATTGAATGATTCTTTAGTCAATAAACCATCCGAAACCATTTCATTCAAATGTTGATTTAACACTCTTCTATCAACTTTATCAATTCCTCTTAAAAATTCACTTGGTCTTTTTTTACCTTCATTAATTTGCCAAATAATAGGAATTTTCCACTTTCCACTAATTGTGTTAACCGCTTTTTCTAACGGACAAATTTTATTTTCAACAACTAATTCCTTTGTATCCATAATATTGACTTTTTTATCCCCTATTGACAAAAATATGCGGTATTGATTACTTTGTTTCAAGATCATAAATTTGACAAAATTTAAACTACAAATCTATGAAAATATTAAGAATCGATTCAAGTGTAAGAATTCAAAATTCAAAAACAAGAATGCTAACCGACTATTTCTTGGAACAGTTGAAAAACCACAAAAAATACTCATTGAAAAGTAGAGACGTTGGCATTCATCCGCCAAATTTTCCAACTGACGAATTCATTAAAGCAAATTATACCTCAGAAAAAAACAGAACGCAAGAAATGAAAAACATACTTACATTGTCCGATATATTAATAGATGAACTAACAAATAGCGACAAAATAATAATAGCATCTCCAATGTATAATTTCTCCATTTCTGCAACTTTAAAAGCATATATTGACAATATAGTAAGGGTTGGACGAACATTCGAATTAGACGAAAATGGAGCAATGAAAGGACTGTTAAGCGGTAAAAAAGCTTTAGTAATCACATCAAGAGGTGCAATGTCCTATAAAAACGGAGAAATACTTGAATCTTTCGATTTTCAAGAAAACTATTTAAGAGCATTGTTAAATTTTATAGGAATAACAAACATCACTTTTGTAAACACAGAGGCACAAGATTTTGGAACAGAAGATTTAAAAAATAGTAACTTTGAACAATCTAAAAAACAGTTATCAGAATTGGCTAAAATATGGTAAGCGAAGAAATCAAAAATAGAAAAGGTGCAAAAAAAGCACAGGACATTCCAGATAACGTACTAAAATTACTCAACGAAGGTAAAATTCCAACGGTTAATCTTACAGAATGGTTAGCCATCAATCAAGTTAAATTGATTCAAAACACTTTCCAAAAAATTGGATTAGAAAAAAGTATTGATACTATCACAAAAGCAATTGAGCTACAAAAAAAACCTTCTACAATGAGTTTAATAAAACTTATCGGACTACATCTTTATGAATATTGTAAACAATCTAAAACTATAACTTCAACAATTAGCCTTTTAAGCAATCACGAATCAGATACGTTAAGATGTTATGTCACATATCTAATAGCTTTGGATAGTGATTTGAATATTTCAGAAAAGCTTAACCAATCCAGAAAACTAATTGCCGACAAGCATTTTGGAGTTAGAGAAATTGTTTGGATGGCTTTAAGACCTGAAATTGAAAAAAATCTTACTGAATCCATTAAAATATTAAGCAGATGGACTAGCGACTCGGATGAAAACATTAGACGTTTTACAACGGAGTCAACAAGACCAAGAGGTGTTTGGTGCAAACATATTGAAGAATTAAAAGAAAATCCTGAACAAATGTTACCCATTTTAGAAGAATTAAAATCAGATCAATCAAAATATGTTCAAGACAGCGTTGGAAATTGGTTAAACGATGCCAGTAAGTCTAGACCTGAATTTGTAATCAAGTTATGCAAAAAATGGAAATCAGAATCGCCAACAGCAGAAACAGAAAAGATAATAAAGCGAGCATTAAGAACAATTATGAAATAAAACCGATAGTATTAGACTTTCAAAAGTTTCACCTCTATTCACATACGTCATTACACAAACCAACTACAACATTATCAGTTATTTAATTTAGCTTATTTCTAAATTCTTCTTTAAAAAGTGCATCCGTAATTTTGCACTTGTAGTCTTTTATTATACATTTACGTAACAACTATAAGCCCTAAAATAGTGCGAACGAATGAAAAGAACACTTGAAGAGCAACGAATTGAATTTTCAAATCAAAAATTTCTTGCTACACCAATAATTGGATTAATTGTTTGGACAATTATTGGAATTTCTGGAGTATTTTTTTCTAATTTTATAACGGTTTGGACAATTTTTATTGAAACTGGAAGCATTGTATGTTTTAGGTTTATTTCTCTCAAAATTTACAGGTGAAAATTTCCTATATAAAAGTAAACCAAAAAATGAATTCGATACACTTTCCTTTTTATTGCCAGACAAGCTATTCTAGTCTATTCAATATCGATACCATTCACAATTGTTTTAATATACATTTTAACCTTACTAATTCTCAATACAAGAAAAAGGGATAAAGATGATATCGTAACAAAAACTATAGAAATGCAACTAATTACTAAAAAGCCGTCATTTCAATTGATAACAACTTAAACAAACAAAATTGATAAACATGGAAACAAAATTTGAAGCAGGAATTAACATTGCAATAAAAATTCCAAAAAGCAAATACGACAAAACAGTAGCTTTTTATAAAGATATTTTAAAATTGGAAGTCCAAGAAAAACCTATAAGCAACCCTACTGTTTCTAGGACGCACGAAGTAAAATTTGGTCATAATATTATATGGTTAGACTGTGTAGACAACTATACCCATTCGGAAACTTGGCTGCAACTTACAGTTCCCGATGTAACAGAAGCAACAAATTATTTAATATCTAACGGTGTAGAAACTTGTGACGAAATCGAAGAACTTCCAAAAGACATGCATTGGATTCAAGACCCAGCAGGAACAGTATTCAACTTACAAAAAAGAGAACTAAAATAAATTTGAGAACAAGAATCTTTCTTTAGTAAAAAGAATTTTCACTTTTAATAAAGACCTTTTTTTGGATGTAAAAGGAGGTCTTTATTTTTTCTATAATAATGATGATATGGAACTGATATTCGAAAATAGACTTTTCCATCACTTTGAAATGCGCAACCTTATCAATATCTTATTTCAATTCATTCAAAAATTGTTTGTTTTAATAGAACCTAATAAATCCAAACGATGATAAACAATGAAATTTGAAAACCCAATACTCTTTTTTATTTTTTTTGAAATTCATCTATAATAATTTTCACAAAATCATAAAAATATTTGTGTAGCTAAATAACTTCATATATATTTGTAGTCAAATGACTTCACAATGAAACTAAGAAGAGATATTTTTCAAGCTATTTCCGACCCAACAAGACGAGCAATCTTAGTATTGCTTACATCACAATCTATGACAGCAGGTGATATAGCGTCAAATTTTGATGTAGCAAGGCCAACAATTTCAAAACACATTCAAATATTAAATGAATGTGAACTTGTTGAAGCAAATCAAAAAGGAAGAGAAATATACTATCAACTAAAAATTGATAAAATGAAAGAAATAGATAAATGGTTAGAACAATTCAGAGAAATATGGGAAAACCGTTTCAATAATTTAGACAACTTATTATCAACAATTAAAAACAAGAAAAATGAAAACTAATTTGCAATTCGATTTCCTTGTAGATAAGGAAAAAAACACAATTACAATTAATCGAGAATTTTTAGCAGAACGACAACTCATTTGGGATTGCTATACAAAAAGTGAGCTTTTAGATCAATGGTTTGGACCTGAACCCTTATCAACTAAAACCAAATCTATGGATTTTAGAGAAAATGGACATTGGCATTATGCAATGATTGAACCAAATGGAACAGAATATTGGGGTTGGACAAAATATCTTACAATTAAACCTATTGAGTATTACACAAGTTTAGATGCTTTTAGTAATGAAAAAGGCGAAATAAGCAAAGAACTACCACAAGCAAAATGGGAAGTTACATTTACTGATAAAGGCGATAATACAATAGTAAAAACCATAATAGTGTATGATTCTCTTGAAGATTTAGAAACTATAATCAAAATGGGAATGCAAGACGGAATGCTTTCCACTCTGGAAAGATTAGATAAATTTCTATTAAATCTTTAAAAACCAACTCTAAAAACATGAAATCACAGAAGACAAACTTTAGTAACATTTCAGTGTTTTTGAGCATTCTTACTATTGTTATAACAATCATTGCTCATTTTGCTAACCCCGAAATCAACCCATCTTGGCAACCAATTAGCGAAACAGCGCTTGGTAATTATGGTTGGTTAATGAATATTGCATTTTCATTAATGACTTTTAGCATTGTGTCTTTCATTATACAATCAAGAAAATGTTACACAAATCTTGGAGGAAAAATTGGAAAAACATTTTTAGCTATTTCTGCAATCGGATTTTTATTGGCAGGTCTTTTTAACACTGACCCAGCAACTCTTCCTCAGGAACAAGCAACTACAAGCGGATTAATCCATAGTGTAGGAGCTGGATTTTTAGGATTCTTAATAATGGCTTCATTGCTATTCGCTTGGGTTTTTATTAAAAATCCGAATTACAAAAAATATAAAGGTCCAATATTAATAATGACAATTCTACTTTGGATTTCAGAAATATACACAATAATAGATATGACTACAGAATTACCAAAGAACAATGGAAATTTAGGTCCGAATGTACTAATTGGTTGGTCAGGAAGAATAGTTCTGTTATTCTGCGTGTTATGGTTAATTACAATATCATTACAAACTAAAAAATATAAAAATGGACAAGCCGAAAACGGTTGATGACTATTTTAATACTCAACCTGAAAAAACGAAAAAAGCACTTATAGAGTTAAAAAAGTGTATTCTTAAAGTTAAACCAAATGCAACTGAATTGTTCAATTATAATATTCCAGCATATTCATTAGTAGAAGATGGAAAAAGAGAACAGCAAATTATGATTGCAGGCTATAAAAAACACGTTGGTCTTTATCCACACCCTACTACTATGGAAAAATTCGACTTGGAATTAAGCGAATATAAAAAAGGAAAAGGTTCGGTTCAATTTCCATTAGATAAACCTATTCCTATTGACCTAGTTGAAAGAATGATTAAATACCGGATCCAATTATTAGAAAATAAAAACAATCACTAAATCCTTTCTTATGTAAACCCTTCTACTATTATACTATTTAGCATTTTCAAAATAAAATTTGACTTATACAAAACTTAATAAATTAAAATAATTAAAAATGAAAAAAACATCACAATGGATACTTGGGTTTTATGCTGGAATAATTACTCTAGCATTTTCAATGCTTCTTTACTCTTTCAAAACAATGAATGAAACCTTTGATGAAATTACTGTAAAACGCATTAATATAGTAGACGAAAATGGTATTAATAGAATAGTTTTATCCAATCAGGAAAAAATGGAACCACCTATAATTTTAGGTAAAAAATACAAACGAGCTCTTAATCCAGCAGGTATAATCTTTTATAATGAAAAAGGAGATGAATGTGGTGGAATAGCACTTTCAAAAAATCCAAAAACCAGTACTTATGCTTTAGCCTTAGATTATAATAATGCAGATGCTATTGGACTATTATCTCAACAAAGCAACAATGATAACACCTATAGATCTGGATTAATCATTAATGACAAAGACACATCGGGTAAAATAGGAAGTAACATAAATAGAATTAATTTAATGAGTAATAATGGTAATTCTAGCCTAGTAATTAATGGTCCCGATGAAAAACCAAGAATTATTATTTCAGTAGATAGCATTGGAAATCCATTGTTTAAAATGTTAAACGGAGAAGGTAAAATTATTCAAGAGATTAATTCCTTTGATTAAAACGTACTATGAATTAATGATATTTTTTTTAGAATTTATAAATATTGAGACTCAAAATGATAAAAACAGAACCTATAATTGCAGTTAAAAATGTACACGAAAGTTCAGAATGGTATCAAAAACTATTAAACTGTAAAAGTGGACATGGTGGAGACACATTTGAAATTTTGACAAACGATAACAATGGACAAATTTTATCATTGCATAAATGGAGCGCTCACGAACATCCAACCTTATCTAACCCGAATATAAAAGCAGGAAACGGACTCATTTTATACTTTGTTGTAGATGATTTAAACCTAATTTGGAAAAATGCAAAAAAGCTTAATGCAAAAATAGAAGAAGAACCTCATTTGAACATTAATTCTGGACGAATAGAATTTTCAATTCGCGATTTAGACGATTATTTTATATCTATCTGTGCAAACAAAACTAGCTAAGAAACATATAGCTAAGTATATCAATATAATGCCATAAATAAACACTTATTTTTTTTCTACTTTATGTTAGAATATTCTTTTCAAAACATCTACAAATAAATATTGTAAATTTCAATTTGAAAAACTAGATTTGTGAAAACAGATATAAACTACATATACTTAATAAATAATCAAAAACGAAGTATACAGATTAGTTTCATATAATACGAAACAAACATGAAAAAAATAACAATTCTATTATTTTCTCTTTTAACATTAATGTCTTGTGATCTATTAACAGGAGAAGAAATAGCAAGATTATCTATAAATAAAGTTAGTACAAGTGAACAAAACATTTTCGAGAAAGAAACTAATCTAAACTTAAAAAAAGACGAAGAAATAGCTTTCTGGTCTGAAATGGATTTAGAATATTTAAATGAAGCACATTTCCAGTTTCGATTTAGAATTTACAGAAATGATGAACCTTACGGAATATTAGAATTTAACCCTACTGAAAAAAATGTAACAATTGGAGAAGTCAAAACAACAATTGGAGATGAAACAAAGTGGCACTTTACTGGAAAAAATAAAACATTAAAGATTAAAGAGGATGGAAATTACACTTTCAAAGGAATATTGAAAACAACAAAAAACCCTAGTATTAAAGTTAATAAAGCAATTGTAATTATAAAAAAATAATACTAACCCGTTGGGTGCAATTATTAAAAACGTCAGTTCGAGTATTTTTTGTGCAGTAAAACGGAACAAAAAATGTATCGAGAACCGTTTTTAATGAAATTTTTCTTGTTTTCGATACGATTTTCTGTCGAAAAACACTCGAATTGATAAAAAAAATCATCAAAATTAATTACATCCAACGAGTTAATACTATTTAAATATTACCTTCATAATACACTCTTTAATATTCTTCAATATCTATTTTTTTGATTAATCTACTATAGATTAATTTTCCATTGCATTTTTATCTATGTTCTTTGGAATAGATTTAAGTTGACTTATTTCAGAATCAATTTCATAAAAAAGGTATCGAGAACCTGTGTCCTAAAACAAAATTTCTCGATACAAATCATAACTTCTTCTATTTCAATACATTTTAAACTAAAATTAAAATATTTTTTTTCTAAAAAACAAGTAAAAATACCTGTATATATTTACAAAACAATGTTTAGATTTGTGTAGAAATGATAACAACAAAAACCTATACTGCTGAATTATTGATAATTAGACGCGTAAAATCTATTTTCATCAAATAGTTGTATTGGTCATCAAAAAACAAAATATAATAAAAACAAACTAATATCAAAACAAGCTTTAATTTTATATTCATTCAAATCCCTATACAATTCATTATATACAAACAAATCCTAAACATTTAATTAATTTAAAACAGAAAACATGAAAAAATTTAAAAATCTAACGGGGCTGTTACTTTTTGTTTTACTCTCCACCCAATCCTGTAAAGATCCAAAAAATCAAAAAGAAGAAGAAGAAAAAGAGGAAACAGTAGCAACCTACATTAAAGAAGAAGATAAAGCCTGCTTAGCTCCTTCTAGTTGGTTTACAGTAGACACAATTACTGGAAAAAGAAAAACACCAGCACCTAGAGAAGACAAAACTAGTGTTTTTGGAGACAATACTACCGTTAGTAACTGTGATTTTCATCAATGGTCTTGGCAAAAGTTTCTTTGGTTAACCAATGATGTTTCGGGGCAACCATTATTCCTTGAGGAATTATTTCAAGTTACCTCTCAAACAGTACGTATTCCAACTACAAACAATAAAATTGTTTTAACTGCATCAGACAAAAAACAAGCAACTAGTGACATTCTAAATACAAACAAATCGTTTAGTTCTAATGTTACTAGTTACCCTGTGTACTACTCCATCCATGTGAACGATAGTTTATACAACAGTATTTGGAAATATGCTAAAATGAAAAAAAGCGATTATTCCAATGCTACTTTCCCTGTGGGTTCTTTAGAATTAAAAATAGCATGGGTAAGTGCTGATGCCATTCCAGATACTACTGGTTATTTTGTAACAGATGCAGTTGTAGAAGGAAAAGACACAAAAATTGCACTACTAGGAATGCATGTTGTAGGCATAGTCTATAACCATCCTGAGTTTGTTTGGGCTACTTTCGAACATCATGACCTTGCACCTTATTATGATTGGAAAGCAACCACAACATCCGATGTTCCTGTAACTTCAAAAACCAACAAACTTTTATTCGATGTTCATGCAACAGCTACACTTGCAAATATTACAAGTAATGCTCCAAATGCAGATAGCACTAGTGTTTTTGCAGTAAACCAATATGGAGTACCACGTCACGCTGGTGATACTTTTCTTTCAACAAGTCAAGAAGAACCTTTAAATTATGACAACATCGCAGCTATTAATACATCTGTAAAAGAGAAACTAACAGACGTTTGGAAAAATTATTTTTACAATGGTTCTATCTGGATTAATACCGAAGGACACAATTACCCAACCGAACAAGCAAAATTATTAGTTTCATTAGGTAGTGCTTTAAGCAACTCTGCTCCTGGTAAATTACCAAGAGGTTCTGTAGCTGCCTACAATATTACTATGGAAACTTATGAACAACTTGGCTTTTCTCCAACAAGCATTCACGGTCAAAATGTAGAAGGAATGGGTAACTGCTTCTCTTGTCACTCAGCAAGTAGAGGTTCATCGCTAAACATTAGTCATATCTTCAATGGAGCAGTTGACTATGAAAGTAAACTTAGCGTAACACAAACAAAACAAAAACATTTAGACGAAATAAAACTGTTTATCAAGAATATGAAAGCGTCTAAAAAATAATACCCAATACTAACTATATACTTTAAAAAGCAACTTTTCAAACAAGTTGCTTTTTTTATTATAACAAACACTTTTACACACATGCAACACAAAACCACCACTTCCTCTGTTCGATTTTTTTTAACGTAGAGAATTGGAGTAAAACTTCTCAATACGCTTTGTACTCAAAGAAACGTATATCCAGAACCACAAACTTGTAATACTGTAAGCATCTCATTAGCAACTCCGTAATACTATACATTAGTTTGAACATTTTTATGAAAAGAATATTGCGTTTTTTTATAACTTCTCAATACAATTTTCTTTCCTAAGAGTAGGAATAAAATCACTCCAACTGACGAAAATTTATCATTAAAAAGAATTTCAATTAGCAAGACACAAAATACTTTAGGTTTAAACCAAATTTAATTAGTAGTAAAACTAGTTTAATTAACATTAAGCAAAATTTAATTACTATTAAACCAAACTCAATTAGTAATAAACCTAATTTAATTAGTAGTAAACAAAACTTAGTTACTATTAAGCCAAACTTAATTACTATTAAACCAAACTCAATTAGTAATAAGCATAATTTAATTAGTAGTAAACAAAACTTAATTAGTAGTAAACAAAACTTAATTACTATTAAACCAAACTCAATTAGTAATAAGCATAATTTAATTAGTAGTAAACAAAATTTAATTACTATTAAACCAAACTCGATTAGTAGTAATACATATTGCTATTTAGCAAGTATTAACTTAAAAACGCAGAGAATTGGAGTAAAACTCTCGATACGCTGCACACTCAAAGTGACGAGTATCGAGAACTACAAACTTGTCATGCTGTAAGCATCTCATTAACAACTCCGTAATACTATACATTAGTTTGAACGTCTTTATAAAAAGAATGTTGAGTTCTTGTATAACTTCTCAATACGTTTTGCACTCAAAGAAACGTAGCTTGTATTTAGCAATCTGTCAGTTCGAGTTTTTTAACGTAGAGAATCGGAGTTAAAAAGTATCGAGAACTCAAGAACCACAAAAAAACACCTCTTTACGGAAAACCGTAAAACAAATAAAAAAAAGCATCTTATTTTTACCAAAACAAAATAAACAAAACACACTGTAAAAAGAAAATTCGCAAACCATTTAGCCTTTAGTACGTATAAATACGTACAAAAAAGAATGAAAAATACGTATTTATACGTATTGCAAGAGTAAAAAGAATAGTTTAAGTTTGTAAAGAACAAATAAAACAAACAGGGTTTATCATATTGATCTACCTAAAAAATAGATGGTTTTGTATGATTTTGTCATACATATAAACTAGTTGCCATTAATACCAATATTATGGAAAATCCAAGTATTAAATTTGGGGAATACAAACCAACGAAAAGAAAAATATTTCAAAACACCACACTTAAAAAATTTATGGTTCATTTTAGACGACCATCAGACTACAACGGCAAGTATGGTTTTGATTGGTTAAGGGATGAATATATCTATCCTATCGAAACAGTAACAAATGATAATAATGGGACTGCAATTGGCACACCTACCGCTTTATGTAAAGATGTTGCTGCTCTAAAAATGGAATATAAAACAACTGATGTTGTAAATCCAATTTCTCCATATGCTAATGATTATTATCCTGCTTGGTTATCTATTTTCCCATACACTACAACAGCACAATTCTCTCATGGCTCTAGAATGCACAAAAATGGTGTATACTTAGACCTCGAAATAGAAGAATTAGAGACATTGGTAGATGATGCTACCGAAATTTTATTTAAAAGCAACAATCCATTTTTAAAAATAACTCCTTCAAAATTAAACTTAAAAGATTTAATTAGTTCCAAAAGAACTAAAAATTTAGGAGGCACAACAGCTAGAGATTATTATTTAGCAGAAAAAAAAGTGAACATAAAATGTGAAGGAGGTACTTTAAATTCTCACGAAGAAATAAAAATATTCGCAAAATTAGGTGTACAAAAAGAAGAAGTTGGTAAACTTATGGTTTACAAAAACAATGTAATACCAAAAGCCGAAATTGTAGCTATAAATGTAATAACTAGTAGTAATTTAGCCAATTTAAGAAACGATTACCAATATTTATTTAAAAATCAATCTTTTAACCAAGCACTTATCAGAGCAGAAGTCAAAGTAGATACAAAATTTGATATTAATAGTTTGCCAAGCACGGATGTAGATGTTCAAAACTTCATAAACAACAAAAATACTATGTCGGCTAACCAAATTAGAAGTTCTATAGAAAATTTGTATTTAAAATATGGAAAGCACAAACCAGTTTCAGGTCAAATAGATGATAATACTACCACTAGAACTTATTTGTTTTATACAGATTTAAATGCAGGTAGAACATCTGGTATTTGTTCTTTAGATAACGCAACAAATGTTTGGGGAAATCATTATGTTATATTCAACCAAGGACTTAATAGTAAAAGAACAGTTATACATGAGTGCGGTCATTCATTAAGTTTGCCTCATATTTTTTCATCAGCATTGAGTTCATTCGAATTTTATCATGGTTATACCGATAATTATATGGATTATGAATGGCAAAAAGGAAATAGAGCTCCTAATGGCAGTTATTATAGCTCAGGAGATAACAAATTTAAAGGGAATATGTATTCATTATTTAAGTGGCAATGGAACATTGTCCGCACAGACAGAAGTTTAATATTAAATTACTAGTATGAAAATAATAATTTGTTTAATGAGCATTCTTTTTTTTACTTCATGTAATTCTCAAAAAAAAGAAAAACAAACAGTACAAAATTACATTATTGAGAAAATAATTTTTTCAGAGGTTAACACTTCTGAACCTATAAGTAATGAATTTTATGTAAAAAACACAATACAATTTAGTTTAGATAGTGTTTCTTTTTTTACAGAAAAATATGAGGGAGAAGAATTGGTAAAATCAGATAAAATAAAATCTTACTCTAATTCTAATGAAAAATTATTCAGAGAAATTCCAGAGAAATATTTAATTCCAAAAGATTTTACATACTTAAATTATTACCCTGAAAATGATGGAGAATATATTGATGTAACTATTTATTTAGATAATGGTAATCTTATAAATTGGACATTAAGTTATGAAGAAAATGATTTACCGCAAGAATTAAAATCGTTACTCAAAAACTTCATTATATCAAAAAATAAATTCCAATAAAAAACAAAACACCACATAATAATGTATATAAAAAATAGACGAAACAGTAATAAATTCAAAGCTTTTGGTTCACATCAAACTTTGTGTTTAATCGAAAGTTTAGTCCTTCGAAATCACCTGCTTTTCATATACTAACCTGTGTATAATTTAAAACAAATAAACATGAAAAAACTAATTACATCATTCACATTATTCTTAACATTTTCAGTATTTACATTTGGACAAACAGAACATCTCGAAAAATTTGAATATTCAGAAACTGGAATTAACGATTATATTGTTACTAAAATTGAAGATAAAACGACAAATGAAATTTATAGTAAAACAATTAATTGGATAAAAGAAACTTACAAAAATCCAGATAAAGTAATAAAAATGGAAATAGAAAATGAAAAGGTACGAATTAATAGTGTTGCTTCTAATTTACTATTTGTAAAAAAAATGAGCTTTAGCTTAGATTATATTATTGAACTATCAATCAAGGATGGTAAATATAAGTTTGAATTAATTTCCTTAACAGCAGGAGGAACTGATTATAAAAAAATTCCAAACTTTAAAACTGACAACAAACTAATTAAAAATTTTGGTGAGTCACCAAAAAGAATAGAAAACTATTTAAATAACCTTAATGAAAGTTTAAGAAACTATATACTTGGTGAAAAGAAAAATGATGATTGGTAAAAAACTACACACAACACTCTGTATAATTAATTGATTAAACCACGTAATCTTATACAAACACGTTAGCAACAAGCTTCAACAAAATCCTAAAAACAACAACTTATGAAAAAAGTCACTGAGGTATTATTATCTCTTATACTTTTAATTTCGTGTAAGCAATCATCAAACCTTTCAATCAAAAAAAGTATAAACTATTCAAACAAAACTATCTTGGATAGCTTAATAAAATCTACATCGCAATCAAATGACACTATATTTCTTGGTTTTACAATTGGAATGTCGAAATCAGATTTTAAGATTCAGATAGATAAAATTAAAAGTGAAGGAAAAACTATAACTTTTTCAAAATCAAATAGATTTACATCAATTGCTGGTAAATTTGATCTTGGAGCAGGTTACACGTTTAAGACAAGTATTTCAGATGAAAGCGAGGGGAAAACAATAACTGGTGAAGGCAAATATTTTATAGAACCTATTTACAATAAAAATGGTAAACTATCACAATTGAACATTTTACCATTTGAAGATTGGAATGATAGTGATTATTCAATCGACAAACCAAATTGGTTAAAAGATAAAATTGAAGAAAAATATGAAGAGTCAACAAACGAAAATTTAAAGAAAGCGCTTGTTAATACTGGAATTATTAGTGACTATAATACTGTTTGGCAGAAGGGAAATTTAATAATTTTTGAAACAAGTTTGACAGTTAACTATATTGATTTAAAAACTCTATTAGTTGAATTGCTAGTTAAAGAATTGGAAAAAGAAGTTATTAAGGAAGAAAACAAGGACGTCAAAATATAAAGCCAGCTGCTAACACAAGTAACTGTTTCACAACCCTTCTAAAAAGCTAATTTTTTAAAATGATTAATAAATAACAACAACTTTTATTTTAAAGTGATTTAAACGAGGTTGTTGTTATCATAGAATGCGTAAACCTTCTAATGAGATGCTTACAGCATGACAAGTTTGGAGTTCTCTATAGAGGAGTTCTCAATGCTTTTTAACTTCGATTCTCTACGTTAAAAAACTCGACCTGACGGTTGGGATAACGTTTAGTTTTCTTTACACAAACTACGTCTCTTCGGGTATGATGTGTATCGAGAAGTTGTTCGTTTTTTACTTAAAAAAATCAATGCATTGTTGGTAATATAAAACCTATCTCACAAATCTTTTCATTGGATATAAAAGTCTTATGTCTTTTATTGTTCTGAAATTTCTTTTAATTTATCTAATGCTTTTGGATAAGTGTTATTGAAGTAATCTAAATATTCATCAATAGTATCCATCTCCACAGTTACAGTTGTAATACCATTACTTTCTTGAAAGTTATAATTTTCGTGTCCGCCTGCCCATTTTTCTACCTGTTCACCTGTTGTTACTTCAATACCTTCGTTCAAAAATCCGTAATGACGAATGGAAATAAAACTAGCAGGTTTGTGTTCTACAATTTCCGACACCATTCCTCCTTTTTTACCGTTTTCATCTATTCCTACAAAAAGAATTTTGCTTCCTTTGTCCCAACTTCCTTCATAAGTAGAAGTAGGATTAAAAGTTGCTGTCCAATATTCGTAAGTAGCCTTATTCTTCAAGCCCAGCATTGTTTCATATACTTTTTGAGCGGATGCGTTTATTTCTTTTCTAAATTGTATTTTTTGCATTGCTTGTTTATTTTTTTAAGTTTAAAATCAGTTTGATACAATTGCATCTAATAGTTTGGTAGTTATGTAAATTTATAACAAAAGTTTACAAGTACAAAACTACTCGTATAATTTTCAGAGACTTGAGCGAAGTGAACAAACGAAGTAAAAGTCTAAATACAAGCCTAGCAATTGTTACAGATGGTTGTTATAAAGTGTTTTTTCTATTTATAATGTCTATTGTGATAAATATTAAATTATGTAAGTCCATGAGGATTTTTGTAAGTATGCAAAAACTAGTAAAATAAATTATATACTTGTTGTCAAGTGGCTTTATTCTATAATGTTAAATAAATTCCTTAAATGCTGTCTGAATTCTATTTCATTTTTAATTTCACTTTCAGTTGTTGAACCCGATTCTGTGATTTTTAATTTATTTCCGGTTATAGTAATTCTTCCGTTTGTTGTTGGCAATGAGATTAATCTTTTCTGTGTAAAATGAGAATCGGGACTAGTTTGGTGATATTTACACATTTCCTGATAATCATTAAAATCCTTTTTTTCTTTCTGAAAAATGTACTCGGGTGTTATTTTTCCATTTTCCACTTTATTTACACGAAAATATTTTTCATCATATTTATCTATAAGGTAAGTCCCACATTCGTCATTTTGAATTTTACCAATATCTATTTTTAGAGGCTCAAAAGTAAAATCGCCAAACCCTACATCACTTAAGTATTCTTCACCATCAATTTTAACAATAATTGCAAAATGGTCAAATTCTTCTCCATATCCTTTTTCTTGACTATAAACTCTTGCAGATATACGCTTGGCTTCAAAATTCAATGCAAGTAACAGTTCAAAAAACAATCCGTTAAGTTCATAACAAAATCCTCCGCGATTATTGAGTACAATCTTTTTATAAATTCGATTAATGTTTAATTCAATCGGAATATTATAATGTATGTCTAAATTCTCAAAAGGAACATTTAAAAGATGCTGTTTTTGTAGTTTTTTTAATAAATCTAGATTAGGTTTAGATTTTCCTGAATATTTAATTCTATCGAGATATTTTTCTTTGTCCATTTTCAATATTTTTTAATTTGTTACCAACTTATTTATTATGTATGATAAAGCGTATTATTTACAACCGTAACCTATTCATTTTAAACTCGCAACGCATATAAACACGTATTTTTTATGTTTTTGTGTGTATTTATATGTACTAAAAGAGAGCGAAGTGTATCGCTAAATTATAAAAAACCTCAATATTCTTTTCATAAAGATGCCTAAAACTAATACATACTATTATGAAGTTACTAATTAGGATGCTTACAGCACGACAAGTTTGTGGTTCTCCATATTATTCAATAGATAAATCAAAAAAATAAAGAGATTACGGTTATTTCTATTTTTAAATATTTTAGCTTTGCTATTAAAGTCAATAAGAACTTTACCATGTCAAAAAAAGTATTACATAGCGAAAACCTTTCTATAGGATATACTACAAAATCCAATACCAGAACAATTATTGAACAGTGTGATATTAGTTTAGAATCTGGCAAATTAATTGCGCTAATTGGTGCTAATGGAATTGGGAAATCAACATTAATAAAAACAATTACTGGAATTATTCCTCCTATTAAGGGAAATACTTTTATTAATCAAAAGAGAATATCAGACTATCATCCTAAAGAGTTAGCTCAAGAACTTAGTATTGTTCTTACAGAGTCATTACCTCCTAGTAATTTAACGGTTTATGAAATTGTAGCTTTAGGCAGACAGCCTTATACAAATTGGCTAGGTACTTTAACACCAGAAGATAAAGAAAAAATAGAAAATGCAATTGCATTAACGGGCATTGGTAATTTTATTGAAAAAAGACATTTTGAAATTAGTGACGGACAACTTCAAAAAGCATTAATTACAAGGGCTTTGGCTCAAGATACTGCTATCATTATATTAGATGAACCTACTACTCATTTAGACTTAGTTCATAAAGTATCATTAATTAAACTACTTCAAAAATTGACTCACGAAACAGGGAAAACAATTTTATATTCTACGCATGATATTGATTTAGCTATACAATTATGTGATGAAATGATTGTTTTAACCGAAAATAGATTAGTTAAAGATCAACCTTGCAATTTAATTGAACAAGATGTTTTTAATGAATTGTTTCAAAATGAATCGGTTGTGTTTGATAAAACAATAGGTAAATTTAAAGTGGTTTAGTTTTAAAACTCTTTTGTCTTTTGTTTTAGAAAAACTGATAAGATTTCATTATTTTTATAAAAATTTACAATCTGAAACTAAATTAAAAAAGAAGTTATACGAAATAATATTACTTTATAATCAGAACAATAAATAAGCACCAATGAAAAAATACGCAATTATCTTACTATTCTCTATTAGCTTTACTATGATGGCTCAACTTGAAACAATTAACTACTCAGACACTAATCAAAAATTAGAAGGCTTTTTTGCTAAAGCTCAAAAAGACAATCCTAAAAATGCTGGAGTTATTATACTTCCTGCTTGGATGGGTATTGATGCGCATGCGAAAGAATCGGCAGAGAATTTATCTAAATTAGGCTATCATGCATTTGTAGCAGATATTTATGGAACAAATAACAATCCTAAAGATACTTCTGAAGCTGGAAAATTATCTGGTTATTTTAAAAACAATTATAAAGATTATCAAAAAAGAATTCAATTGGCTATTGATCAACTAATAAAACAAGGTGCAAATGCAAATGAAATTGTAGTAATAGGATATTGTTTTGGTGGAACAGGTGCTATTGAAGCGGCTAGAGGTAATTTAAATGTAAAAGGAGTTGTTTCTTTTCATGGTGGTTTAGGGAAAGATCCTATGCGTGAAACAAAATTGATTCATTCAAAGGTTTTGGTTTTACATGGTGCTGATGATCCTTATGTTCCGCAAAAGGATGTTGTTGCTTTTCAGGATGAAATGCGAACTGCAAAAGCCGATTGGCAAATGAATTTTTATGCTAATGCTGTTCATGCTTTTACTCATAAAGATTTAGATACTGACAATAGTAAAGGTGCTGCTTATAATGAATTAGCCGATAAAAGAAGTTGGCAAGCGATGCAAGATTTTTTTAATGAAATTTTTAAATAAATAAGGCATAAAAAAAGAGTTGAAATTATAATTTCAACTCTTTTTTTATATACTATGTTTTTCTATAACCAAAAATTCATTTGATTACGTTCTATTATATCTAACTCTGAAGTAGCAAGATCTGTAGGAAATAAAATAGCTTCTGGTGCATTACCATAAAAACCTTTTGCATTAGTTGCTCCCCATGAACCTAGATAAAAAGCACCTCCTGTTTGAGAATATGATGTAGCTGATGCATTATTCAATGTTGTTACTACATTATTTAAACGAATTGTTTTATAGGCTGTTCCACGTACAAAAGAATATTGCTTATAAATATTTAAACTTGAGGAATTATAAAAACGTCTATTTGTTGCACAACATTCTTCTGATGCATCAAAATAACAATATTCATCACTCCAATTAATATGTATAGACCATCGCCAATTTGAAGCTGATCTCATTCCAAAAGAATGCTGATCTGTATTTTGAGTAGGTTTACATAACAGCATAAATGATCCATTTATTCCAGAATTAATTAAATTTTGAATAGGCTGATTAACCACCAAACAATCTGGTTCAACTGCTCCATTATAAAGAATTGAAGGTAAAGTATTTGAAGATCCTGCGGAATTTAAAACTAATCTAGGCTGATTAGCATTAATCGTTTGAATAGCATTGTAAGCGTTTGCTCCTTGGTCATACCATGTTGTAACAAATACGTTACTTGCTCCGACAAAAGCTGAATAGGTTATTTTTTGTCCAACAGTTAAAGAGCTAGATCCTTGCGAGGTAATAACAACTTGACTATCATTTGCAACAATATCATTATTATTAAAACTAACGTTTGCTTCTGCATTATCTGTACTTCTTCTAATCTTAACTGCAAATCCTGTATAACCTCTGCTTAGTTTTCTTAAACTATATGCAAAAGAAGGTGATACAGATACTTGATCTAATAAATATGGTACGTGGTATCTGTTTGCAGGTAAAGACTGTCCAAAAAACGTCAGTGTAATTAAGCTTAAAACTAAGCTATAAAAGTATTTTTTTATCTTCATTTTTCTACACTTAACGTAAATCGCCACTTAATACTGCTACATTTGTTGCTCTTACTTCAATACCTGCTTTCGCCCATTGTCCAGATGTTGCTTTAGCTCCCCAACGGTTATTTATAGTCATTCCTCCACTTCCTACAAAAACTACTTGACCTGTTCCCGCTTGGGTAATACTAACTTGAAATCCTACTGGTAATGTGTTAGGCACTGTCAATGTTATATTTGAATTAGATGTAAAATCTAAAATTCTACCGTTATCACTAGCCGACAATGTATATGTTGTACTTGAAACATTTACAATTGAACCTACATTAACGGGCATCCATGAATTACTTGCAGAACTGTAATAATAATATAAATTAACATCTGTATTATAAACCATTAATGATTGTGGAGGTGATGTAATTCCATTAATTTGTACACTTGTTAATCTCGGTATTAAAATACCTTTATCTGTTCCGTAAATATCTAATATTGAATTTGAATTTGGTGCAGTTGTTCCAATACCAACTTGGGCAACTATTGATTCTGTAATCAATAATGCCATAATAATAATCGTTCTCATAAAGTAACTAATAGCTTAAATAATTGAGTGCAAATCTATTGAAAAAATCAAGAAAAATCATAATTAAAATTTCTCATTTTTAAAAACTACCCTATGATTAGTATTGTTAATACTATATTTAATTTATATACTGTTGATAATAAAAATAGCTTTAAAAAAAACAGCATCAAAAATTTGACACTGTTTCTTACTTTAACAGTATTTTTTTTAAGATTATTGACTAATTTACTTCCTTATAGCGGAAAAACATTTACTTTTTTAACATCTCCAACGTTTAATCCTTCAAGATAATTTTCTCCCACACGAATACGAATCAGTCTTAATGTAGGAAAGCCTACAGCAGCAGTCATTTTTCTTACTTGACGAAATTTACCTTCTGTAACTGTGATTGAAACCCAACTAGTTGGACCATGTCTATCATCTCTAATTCTTCTACCTGGTCCTATATAATTAGGTAAATCGATAATCAATTTAGCAGAACAATTTCGAGTCAAATATTTTGTACCGTTTACTCCTATCTCTACTCCTTTTTGTAATTTTTCTACCGCTTCTTGTGTAATAATACCATCTACTTGAGCGTAATATTCTTTTTCTACAGTTTTTCTACGTACTTGTTCGCTTACTTTTCCATCAGTAGTTAATAAAAGTAAACCTTCTGAGTCTTCATCCAAACGACCTATTGCCATGGTTCCTTCTGGAAAAGGATATAATTCGCCCAGTAGTTTTTTCTTTCGTTTCAATTCATACACAAACTGACTCAAATAGCCGTGTGGTTTATGCAACATAAAGTGTTGATGTTCCATACATTGATATTAATGGATTGTTATTTTGAAGATTGTTTCAAAAATAAAGAAAATGAATATAAGTTCAAGATATTATTATTGATATTTAAAATCGCTTTTTATAAATACATAAATATTTTAAAATCATCAATCAGAATCTTTATTCATTAAAAAGTAATTCCTTAAATTTACGGTTAAAATTAGTTATTTTTTATGTCACAGATTATTATAGTATTAGCCGCTTTTATCATCGCCTTAGCTATTGGTTTTTACCTTGGTAAATTACTTTCTAAAACGCAATCTCAAGCCGAAAAATCAAGCTTAAATGAGCGAAACAATGGGTTACTGAGTCAAATTGAGCAATTTAAGCAGCAGTTTCAGTCTGAAAAAAATCAGTTTGAAAAAACAATCTTACAAATAACTACTGAAAAAGAAAGTATTCAAAAAGAGAAAGAGGCTTTGGCTATTCATTTAGCTAAAAAGGAGAACGATTTTGATAATTTACTAGAGCGCAATAAAGAGCAAAAACAAGAGGTTAATGAATTACAAGAAAAATTCACTAAGGAATTTGAAAATTTGGCCAATAAGATATTAGAAGAAAAAACAAATAAGTTTACAGAACAGAATAAGGAGAACATGAAAATTATTCTGAATCCACTTCAGGAAAAAATTCAATTGTTTGAAAAGAAAGTAGAAGACACCCACAAAGAGAGTATTGATTATCATGCTGCTTTGCGCCAACAGATTCTTGGTCTTAGAGAAATGAATGATAAAATGAGTAAAGAAACAGTAAACCTTACTAAAGCATTAAAAGGCGATAGTAAAATGCAAGGAAACTGGGGTGAACTGGTTTTAGAACGTGTTTTAGAAAAATCAGGATTAGAGAAAGGGCGTGAATATGAGGTTCAACAGAGTTTTAGTACTGAAGAAGGTGGCAGAGTAATGCCTGATGTGATTATTAATCTTCCTGATGGAAAGAAAATGGTTGTTGACTCTAAAGTATCTTTGACCGCTTATGAACGTTTTGTGAATGAAGATGATGATGACTTGAAAGTGGCTATTTTAAAGGAACACGTTACGTCTGTAAAGCGTCATGTGGATCAATTAAGTGATAAAAATTATCAGGATATTTATCAAATGGAAAGTCCTGATTTTGTGTTATTATTTATTCCTATTGAACCTGCTTTTGCTTTAGCTCTTAATGAAGATAGCACGCTATATAACAAGGCTTTTGAGAAAAACATTGTAATTGTTACTCCTTCTACTCTTTTGGCTACGCTACGTACTATAGATAGCATGTGGACAAATCAAAAACAGCAAGAAAATGCTATTGAAATTGCAAGACAAGCAGGTGCATTATATGATAAGTTTGAAGGGTTTGTTTCCGATTTGATTAAGATTGGTAAAAAAATGGATGAGGCTAAGGGTGAATATGGCAATGCTATGAATAAGCTTGTTGATGGAAAAGGGAATTTAGTAACCAGTGTGGAGAAATTAAAGAAAATGGGCGCTAAGGCCAAAAAAGCTCTTCCTGAAAATATTATAAAAAGAGCCACAGAAAACGAAATTGATTTAATAAATTAAAAAATATGTCTATACTAAAAAAAATACTTGTTTATGGTGTTTTAACTCTTGTATTATCTATCATAGGTTATTTCACTTTTGTCTATTATATTCCATATAGCGAAGGTGTTAGATCTGGAGAGTTGATTAAAATAAGCCATAAAGGATATATTACAAAAACTTGGGAAGGGGAAATTAGTCAAGGAATATCGGGTGCACAAATTTTCAATTTTTCTATAATGGATAATCAACCTGAGGTAATACAATCTTTAAAAGATTTACAAGGAAAATATGTAAAAGTAGAATACGTAGAACGCTATCGTACTTTTTTTTGGTGGGGCGAAACTCGTTATTTTATTACCAAAGTTACTCCTGAAAAATCGCCTCATTTTAATAAATAAAACATGAAAAAATACATTTTAATTCTCATTTCAATTGTTTTTATTCAATGTAAAACTATTGACAAGGCTGATAATCTCCGTGAAAATCAAAACATTGCAATTGTGATTCATGGTGGAGCAGGTACTATTTTAAAGAAAAATATGTCTCCTGAACTTGAATTAGAATATAAAAAAGTTTTAGAAATAGCAGTTAAAGAAGGGTATTCTATTCTAAAAAATGGTGGAACAAGTATTGACGCAGTAGAAAAAACAATAAATATTTTAGAAAATTCTCCTCTTTTTAATGCTGGTAAAGGGGCTGTTTTTACTAATGATGGGAAAAATGAATTAGATGCATCTATTATGGATGGCAAAACATTAAAAGCGGGTGCAGTTGCTGGTGTAACAACTGTAAAAAACCCTATAAACCTTGCCAGAGCTGTTATGGAAAAATCAGAGCATGTTATGCTTGCGAGAGAAGGTGCTGAGTATTTTGCAAAACAAAACGGATTAGAAATTGTTGATCCTTCTTATTTTTATGTAGAAAACAGATATCAATCATTATTAAAAGCAAAGGAAAAAGAAAAAATAGAACTTGACCATGATGGAAAAGCTTCTTTTTATGATTCCAATATAAAAGACTCCAAATTTGGAACTGTTGGTTGTGTTGCTTTAGACAAAAATGGGAATATTACTGCGGGAACTTCTACTGGTGGTATGACAAATAAAAAATGGGGACGTGTAGGTGATTCTCCAATTATTGGAGCTGGTACTTATGCAAATAATAAAACATGTGGTGTTTCTGCAACTGGTTGGGGAGAATTTTTTATCAGAAATGTAGTAGCTTATGATATTTCTGCTTTAATGGAATATAAAAATATGAGTATTGAAGAAGCTTCGAGAGAAGTAATTCAAAAGAAGCTAACCCAAATAGGTGGTACAGGTGGGATTATTGCTCTTGATAAAAATGGAAATATTGTAATGGAGTTTAATACTTCTGGAATGTATAGAGCAGCTATAGATAAAAATGAAAAGTTAACCATAGGTATATATGAAAAATAAAGAAAGTAACTCTGTAAACGCTTCAAAGGTAACATTCACTGAATTAATGTTACCGTCTCATTCTAATTTTAGTGGTAAAATACATGGAGGTTACTTGTTACAACTTATGGATCAGATTGCATTTGCTAGTGCTTCAAAATATTCTGGTTGTTATTGTGTTACAGCTTCTGTTGATGTCGTTAATTTTTTAAATCCTATTGAAATAGGTGAATTAGTCACATTAAAAGCATCTGTAAATTATGTTGGTAATTCTTCAATGCTTGTTGGTATAAGGGTTGTTTCTGAAAATATTCAAACTGGAAAAGTAAAGCATTGCAATTCTAGTTATTTTACAATGGTTGCAAAAGATAAGGATGGAAACACTACAAAAGTTCCTCATTTAGTTTTGTCAAATTCGGAAGAAATTAGACGTTTTTTTGATGCTTTGAGGCGTATTAATCAAAAGAAAAACTTAATTACTCTTGAAGAAAAATTTGATCATTTATCTGAGTCGTCATTAGAATTACTAAAAAAACATAATGTAATTGTGAACATGAAATAGTATACTATTATCTTAAAACTAAATATTTAATTAGTTCTTTCCCCATCTCATCATTAATCATTTTTATTATTTTTTCTTTTCCATAAGACAATTCTTCTCTTAAAACTGATGACGTTAATTTTACATATAAGGTATTGTTTTTTAGCTCAACTGCTTCTGTGTAGCTAACAACTCCATTTCCCATCATTTTTTGCCAAGCATCTTTTACATCTACTTTATCAATTCCTGTTTCTAATTTATTTTGTGTAATGAAGTTTTTTAGAATGTCTTTTATAGGAAGCTCTTCATTAATTCTTTTTGCCATTGTCTTCTAGTTTTATATCGTTTCTTTTTTTGTAATAATACTCTATTCCTTCTTCATTTTTTACTATCAACTTTTCTGGAGACAATGTTAATATTTCTTCTTCCCAATTTGAAAAATCTGTTTTATTCATAATAAAATAAGAATCTTTTCTCTTTTCAACTGAGAATTGCTGTTTTATGTTATTTACTAAAAAATTACCATTATAAAGTAAAATCACTTTTCTCTTAACTCCTTTTCCATTATTATATTCTACTTTTTCAACTTCTTCATTGATTTTATATTCTTTCGAAGTTCCTTCTGGTAATATTACTTTTTCTATTTCCCAATATCCTTTAATATTCTCTAAATCAGAATCCTTAATAGACTTTGTACAAGATAGTGTTATAAAAGTTATAAGGATATAAAATATGGCTTTTTTCATTTTTTAAAATTTGAAATAAAATTACATTTTTAAAATAAATTAATTAAACTATTTAATACTTTTATTGTCAAATAAGACAAATATACACCATGAAATACGCTATCAATTTCTTTATATTATTTATTTTCATTAGTTGCAGCTCTTCTGATGATACCAATTCTGATACAACAACTTCTGAAGAAATAATGTATTTTCCTCCTAATGCTGGAATGTCATGGGAAACAAAAAGTCTTTCTAGTTTAAATTGGAATGAGAATAATGTGCAAGCATTACTTAACTACTTAGAATTGAAAAATACAAAAGGTTTTATAATTCTTTATAATGGGAAAATTGTATTAGAGAATTATTTTAATGGACATACAAGTACTTCTCCATGGTATTGGGCTAGTGCAGGAAAAACTTTAACCGCTACAATAGTTGGTATTGCTGAACAAGAAAATTATATAAATAGTAACAACAAAGTATCTGATTACATAGGAACTGGCTGGACTAGCACCTCTATAACAAAAGAAAACTTAATTACTTGCAAACATCTTTTAACTATGACTTCTGGATTAGATGATGGCTTAGGCGATAATGTTTCACCTTCAAATCTTCAATATAAAGCAGATGCTGGAACAAGATGGGCGTATCATAATGTTTATGTAAAACTACAAGATGTGGTAAGCGAAGCAACTGGTGAAACTTGGAACAACTATTTTACTACTAAATTAAAAACACCCATTGGTATGACTGGATATTGGGCTCAAAGTAATGATTTTAGTGTTTATTGGAGCAACACTAGAAGCATGGCCCGTTTTGGGTTACTCGCTTTAAATAAAGGAAATTGGAATGGCACTCAAGTTTTAAACACGAGCTATTTTAATAACGCCACAACAACATCGCAAAATATTAACATTGCATACGGTTATTTATGGTGGTTAAATGGTAAAACTTCATATCATTTACCACAAACACAGTTTGAATTTCAAGGAAAATTAATTCCAAATGCTCCAAATGACATGTATTGTGCTTTAGGAAAAGACGATCAAAAGATTTATGTAGTTCCAAGTAGAAAACTAGTTATTATTAGAATGGGAAATGCAGCAGATGGTTCAAATTTTGCATTATCAGGATTTGATAATGAATTATGGGAGAAAATAAATGCGGTTATAAACTAAAAAGAGGATTCTAAACGAATCCTCTTCTTTATTTTTATTTAAAAAATGAATCTACAAATTCTACTTTATTAAAGACTTGTAGATCATCAATTCCTTCTCCAACACCTATATATTTTACAGGAATTTTAAATTGATCTGAAATTCCAATTACAACTCCACCTTTTGCAGTTCCATCTAGTTTTGTAACTGCTAAACTCGTCACTTCTGTTGCTGCTGTAAATTGCTTTGCTTGTTCAAATGCATTTTGACCTGTTGATCCGTCCAAAACTAACATTACATCATGTGGTGCATCTTCAACCACTTTTTGCATTACACGTTTTACTTTAGAAAGTTCATTCATTAAATTTACTTTATTATGTAAACGTCCAGCAGTATCAATTATAACAACATCTGCATCTTGAGACACGGCTGATTGTAGTGTATCGAAAGCAACTGATGCAGGATCACTACCCATTTGCTGACGAACGATTGGCACTCCTACTCTATCTGCCCAAATTTGCAATTGATCAATAGCAGCAGCTCTAAAAGTATCTGCAGCTCCTAAAACCACTTTATATCCTGCTTTTTTAAATTGATTTGCTAATTTCCCTATTGTTGTTGTTTTTCCAACTCCATTAACTCCTACAACCATGATTACGTATGGTTTTTTACTTGGAGATATAGCGAAATTGGCATTGTCATCTGTATTATTTTCAGATAATAGTCCAGCTATTTCTTCTCTAAGGATCTTATTGAGTTCGTCTGTTCCAAGATATTTATCTGTAGATACTCTTTTTTCTATTCGCTCAATAATTTTCAACGTAGTATTTACACCGACATCGGAAGACACTAATATTTCTTCAAGATTATCTAAAACCTCATCATCAACAGTCGATTTTCCAGCAACAGCTTTAGTTAATTTTGAAAAGAAAGAAGTTTTAGATTTCTCTAATCCTTTATCTAAAGTTTGCTTTTCTTGCTCACTTAGGCTAGGGTCCTTTTTTTCAGAAGAAAAAATTCTTTTAAAAAAACTCATTTTTATAGTACTTATAAATTTAGTAACAAATGTAAAAATAAAAAAGCTACTTTCAAACGAAAGTAGCTTTTCTATATATTATTTAAAAAAAAGAATTATTTCTTTTTTAAGAATTCATCAACTAATTCAGGAGCCATAACTGATTCTACGAATGTATATGCACCTGACTTTGGAGATTTAACCATTTTAATAGCTTTAGTTAATCTCTTAGAAGCTGTTTGTAAAGTTGCTACGGTTTTCTTTGCCATGACTTATATTATTTAATTTCTTTATGAACAGTTACTTTCTTTAAGATTGGATTAAATTTTTTAATCTCTAATCTATCTGGAGTATTTTTTTTATTTTTAGTAGTAATGTAACGAGAAGTTCCTGGAACACCAGAAGCTTTATGCTCAGTACATTCTAAAATAACCTGAATTCTATTACCTTTCTTTGCCATCTTGATATATTATTACGATTTACGGATTATTTTACAAATCCATTTGCTTTTGCTTGTTTTAAAGTAGCAGCAATACCATTTTTATTGATTGTCTTTAACGCAGCAGTAGATATCTTTAAAGTTACCCATCTATCTTCTTCAGGAATATAGAAACGTTTCTTAACTAAGTTCACAGAAAATTTTCTCTTAGTTTTATTCATAGCATGAGAAACATTGTTTCCTACCATTGCTCTTTTACCTGTAAGTTCACAAACTCTTGACATTATTTATAATCTTTATTTCGTTATTCAAAATCAGGGTGCAAAGAAACAAAATTGAATCGAATTATACAACTAACTTTTGTTATTTTTTTAAAATTTCTTTATAAAGTAATTCAAAAGCTTTGTTAACCGCTCTACCTATAACCTTTTCCCTTGGTTGTCCGAAATTAAATTCCTCAGAATAAACACCTTCTGGTGTTGCTAAAGCAATAAAAACTGTTCCTATTTCTGCTTCTGAATCTCCTTTATTTGGACCTGCATTTCCTGTTGTTGCAATTGCATAATCTGATGCAAATATTTTTTGAGATTGAAGCGCCATGCTTTCTACAACTTGCTTGCTAACTACAGAATATGTTTCTATTAATTCTCTTGGAACACCTAAAATATTAATCTTTGTTTCAGTAGCATAGCTTATTATACTTCCTTTAAAGTAACTTGATGCACCTGAAATTGCTGTTAAACTTTGCGCTATTTTTCCTCCTGTGCAACTTTCTGCTATGGATAACGTTTTCTTTTTACTTGTAATAAGTTCTGCTATAACATTTTCTATAGGTTGATCATCTTCAGTTCCTACAATTATTTCTCCTATAATTTTGTATAGTTCTTTTATTCTATTTTCGATTTCGTTTTTTAAACCTTCTTCATTATTCCCTCTTGCCGTTAATCTTAATCTAACTTTTCCTGGCGATGGCAAATAAGCTAATTTTATATAATTAGGTAAATTATTTTCCCAATCTTCAATTTGCTCTGCAATTAAACTTTCACCTCTTCCATAAGTCATCACTGTTTTATGAACGATAGAAGATCTGTTAAATTCATTTATCAATTTTGGAACAATTACCTCATCAATAAGGTATTTCATTTCATAAGGAACACCTGGTAAAGAAATAAAAACAGTATTCTCTTTTTGCATCCACATTCCTGGTGCTGTTCCCATTTTATTAAAAAGCACAGTTGCTTTAGAAGGAACTAAAGCTTGTTCTTTGTTTATTTGACTAATAGGTCTTTTATAGAAACCTTCAATTAAATATTTAACATGTTTTAATACCTCTTGATCTTCAATTAATTTATCTTCAAAATAATCACAAAATGTTTTTTTTGTAATATCATCTTTTGTAGGTCCTAATCCACCTGTTATGATAACTAACTCAACTTTATTTTGTAGTTTTTCAAGTGTTTCTAAGATATGTTCCTTTTCATCAGATACAGAAAGCATTTCGTAAGTAGCAATTCCTATTTTGTCTAAGGCTTTTGCAATATAAGATGAATTGGTATCTATAATTTGACCAATTAATATTTCATCACCAATGGTAACAATTGTAGCTTTCATTAAAATGTGGTGTAATTAAATTTTGAAGTCTTTTTTTAGCTCTTTTATTGCTAGGTCTACTCGTTCTTTTAAAGATTTATAAACTTCTTTAATTTCTTTCTTTTTCCCTTCTGATTTAGCCCATGTCATAATTTGAAGATTTTCTTCATAAGCTAAATCCATTCCAAGTAAATCTAATGAGGGTTTAATTTTATGAGCCGCAGCATACGCTCTTGAGTAATCTTTTTCTTCAACACCAACTTTTATTGATTTTATTTCTGCTGGTACTTCTAATAAGAAAAGATTTACAATTTGAAGTGCAAAATCGATATCGTTTTCGGAAATTTCATACACTTTAGATAAATTGTATTGCAATGCCATAAATTATATTTATTTAACTTGTATTTTAAACATCTGGTTCTTTTCTATATATCCTTCTAAAACATCACCTTCTTTGACAGATGCAACACCTTTAGGAGTTCCTGTAAAGATAATATCTCCTTTTTTTAGTGTAAAAAATTGCGATACATAAGCAATAATTTCATCTATTTTCCAAAGCATCAAAGAAGTGTTTCCTGCTTGTACAACATTATTATTACTCCTTAACTCAAAGTTAACATTTTCTAATGATGCAAACGATTTTTTCGGTAAAAAGGCACCAATAATCGCCGAATGGTCAAATGCTTTTGCTTTTTCCCAAGGTAGCCCTTTGCTTTTTAGTTCACTTTGTAAATCACGTGCTGTAAAATCTATACCTAATCCTATTTCGTCATAGTATTTATGAGCAAATTTTGAGTTAATATATTTCCCTACTTTATTTATTTTAACTAAGATCTCTACTTCATGATGAACATCTTTACTAAAGTCTGGAATATAGAATGGATTTTTTTTAGGCAGAACAGCTGTATCTGGTTTTAAAAAAATTACTGGTTCACTAGGTTTTTCATTGTTCAGCTCTGAGATATGGTCTGCATAATTGCGTCCAATACAAATAATTTTCATTTTATTATGTTGCCTAAGTTTAAAAATTACAAAACGACTTAAAAATAGCTTTCTTATAATTTTGTGTTTAATTTTCTTAATTTTATTGCTGTTAGCACTTTCTTTGTATATAAAGGAAAATCTGCGTTTTGTAACCAACTAAAATAACCTGGTTCTTTTTCTAAGATTTCTTCTACAAGTACTCCTTTATGTTTTCCAAAAGAGAAAACTTCTTTTCCTTCTTTATTTAATGCTATAAATCCTGCAAAATCAACTGATTTTTTGCGTGTTGTGAATTCAGATAATGTTTTTATATCATTTTCTAAATCTTCGTATCTATCTAATTGTGCTTTTAAAATTTCATACGTTGCCATTGTATCTGCTTCCGCACTATGCGCATTTTCTAAGCTTTCATTACAATAGAATTTATATGCAGCGCTTAATGTACGTTCTTCTTTTTTATGAAAAATTGTTTGCACATCAACTGAAACTCTATTTTTCATGTCAAAATCTACTCCTGCACGAAGCATTTCTTCAGCTAATAAAGGAATATCAAATCGATCTGAGTTAAAGCCTGCCAAGTCTGAGTCTTTAATCATATTATATACATGAGACGCTAATTCATTAAAAGTAGGCTCGTTTGCTACTTTTTCATCAGTAATTCCATGAACGGCTGTCGTTTGTGGAGGAATTGGAATTGTAGGATTTACTAACCATGTTTTACTTTCTTTATTTCCATTTGGATATACTTTAAAAACTGAAATTTCTACAATTCTATCTCTAGCAACATCAATTCCTGTGGTTTCAAGATCAAAAAAGCAAATAGGTCTATTAAGTTTTAATTCCATTATATTTTTTATTTTTAAGAAGGTAAAGTATAATAACTTCTGCAATTACTAAGTTAAAAATCCAACCTAACCAAGATACTATTCTGTAAGTATCCATTGGTGATGTTTGGAGCAAAAATACAATAATGTATTTAAACAATCTAAGAGAAATAGCAGATAATGTTAAAGCAAAGCTACGTATAGCAAATTTTTGATGTTTTTTGAAAATAAAAATGACAGGCAATAAACCTGTCATATATATTTATTAAATATTATTTAGACTAAACATCTCTGTTTATATCCCAAGCTTCTAAATATTCTGCTACTCTTTTTACAAAGCTTCCACCTAACGCTCCATCAACTACTCTATGATCATAAGAGTGTGACAAGAACATTTTTTGACGAATTCCAATAAAATCGCCTTCTGGTGTTTCAATAACTGCTGGAACTTTTCTAATTGCTCCAAGTGCTAAAATACCAACTTGAGGTTGATTTATAATAGGAGTTCCAAAAACAGAACCAAATGTTCCTACATTTGTAACAGTATAAGTTCCTCCTTGTGTATCGTCTGGTTTTAATTTTCCATTTCTTGCTCTATTTGCTAAATCATTTACTGCTTTAGCCATTCCTACTAGGTTTAACTGATCTGCATTTTTAATTACAGGAACAATTAAGTTTCCGTTTGGTAAAGCAGCCGCCATTCCTAAATTAATATTCTTCTTTTTAATAATGAAATCTCCATCTACAGAAATATTCATTCCAGGGAAGTCTTTTAATGCTTTTGCTACTACTTCCATGAAAATAGGTGTAAAAGTTAGTTTTTCACCTTCTCTTTTCTCAAAAGAGTTTTTAACTTTCTCTCTCCATTTTACGATATTAGTAACATCAACTTCGATAAAGGATTGCACATGAGCAGAAGTCTGAATAGATTCTACCATATACTTCGAAATTAATTTACGCATTCTATCCATTTCTACAATTTCATCTCCACCATTAACAGATACTGGTGTAGCTGATGAAACTGTTTGAGATTGAGCTACTGGAGCTGCTTTTTGTGCCGCAACAACAGACGAAGAAGCAACAACAGGTTGATTTCCTCTATTTTTTATATAATTTAATATATCTTCTTTATTTACACGTCCGTCTTTCCCTGAACCTTGAATTGTTTCTAATTCTTGAAGAGAAATTCCTTCTTCTTTTGCAATATTTTTTACTAATGGTGAGAAGAATTTATCTGAACTTGAAAAATCTTGTGGTGCGGAAACCGTTTCTTTTGCAGCCTCAATTGTTTTTTCTACTATAGCTACAGGAGCAGCCACAGCCTCACTTTGAGTTGCTTCAACTTGACCTTCTCCTTCTGTTTCAATTATTGCAATTGTTTGCCCTACTTGGACAACATCATCTGTATTAAAAAGAATTTCTATAAGTGTTCCTGCAACTTCAGAAGGTACTTCACTATCTACTTTATCAGTAGCAATTTCAAGTACTGCTTCATCCATTTCAATTTTATCTCCAACGTTTTTCAACCAGTTGGTTACAGTTGCTTCTGCAACACTTTCTCCCATTTTGGGTAATTTCAATTCAAACTTTGCCATATTTTTAAACTATAGTTGTGTTTTTCTATTTGATTTGCAAAAATACTAATTTTTCCATCTGTTTATAAAGAATATCATAAATTATTTTAATACAATTACTTCTCCTCTATCATTTGAATTATTACTACCAATTATATAACTTGAATTACTAAAATAATTCTTAAATGTCATTTTCTTTGATTTATTCTCAGTCATAAATTTTATTATTTCTTTATATGAAAATGAATTTGTATCAAAAATAACTTCAATATTTCTTTCTTCGTTTCTTTTAAATTGATTAAAAGAATCTAATCTTTTAATTGGCTTTGATACATTTAATTTTGCATCTGATTTTGTAAAAAACACATATTCATCAATTATGTTTATTTTATTTTTTTGTTGGTTTTTCTTAGAAAGACTAAATAAGAAAGTTCCAACACGCATTATTACATCAAAAAAAACAGATTTTTTAAAATGTTTCTTATAAAAGAACTGCATTGCTTCTTGAAATCGCTTCATATAAGTTCCATCTCTAACTGTGCTTTCTCCTTTATAATGTATTACACTTGTTTCGTGATAGTAATAATTGCTTTTTCCTAGCTTTTTAATCATATAGCTTAAATCTATATCATCAGAATACATAAAGCAACTTTCATCAAATCCGCCTACTTCGAGATATAATTCTTTTTTCATTACCATAAAAGCACCAACTAATATATCAACTATTCCAGATTGATCTTCTTTAATATGTTGAGCATAATATTGGTTAAACCACATTGATTTTGGGAAGATTTTATACAATCTAAATATTTTAGTAAAAGCAATCCATGGTGTTGGCACTCCTCTTTTAGATTCTGGTAAAAATTCTCCTGTTCCATCAACTAATTTACAACCTATAATTCCTGTGTTATCGCTCCAATTTTTAATATTTAAAATCTTTTTAAATGTGTCTTCTGCAACAACAGTATCTGGATTTAAAATACAAATATATTCTCCTTTAGCTTCAGCAACTCCTATATTGTTTCCTTTTGGAAAACCTAAATTCTCTTTATTTTCAATCAATTTCACATTTGGAAATCGATTTTTCATCATTTCGCAACTACTATCAGATGAATCATTGTCTATTACGATAATCTCTCCTTGAATACCTTCAAGTGATTTCTGGACACTTAGAACGCATTGCTCTAAAAAATAGCGTACGTTATAGTTAAGAATGATTACGGATAATTGCATTTTGCGAATATAGTTATTCTTACAAACTTTTTAAAAACTAATATATAATCATACCATTAAATTTATTCAAAAAAACTTAATATCTTCGAAGAACTAAATAAACATCTATTAATTCACTAATATCTATTAAATGAAATTTTTAATTAAAACCTTATTATTGATTTTGTCTTTAAGTGCTTTCTCACAAGAAGATTTGGCATCAAATTATGACAAAAAAGAGATTTATATTACTATGCGAGATGGTGTAAAACTGTTTACTTCTATTTATATACCTAAAGATATTTCAAAGGATAAAAAATATCCTTTTTTAATGCAACGTACATGTTATAGTGTAGCACCTTATGGAGAAGAAAATTTCAAAAAATCGATTGGTCCGAATACTTTTCTATCTGAAGATAAATATATTTTTGTATATCAGGATGTTAGAGGAAGATATATGAGTGAAGGAACTTTTACTAACATGACACCACAAGTGGAACACAAAAACAAGAAAAACGTTGATGAAAGCACCGATACTTATGACACAATAGAATGGCTTATAAAAAATATTAAAAACAACAATGGAAAAGTAGGTCAATATGGTACTTCTTATCCAGGTTTTTACACTGCTGTTGGAACATTAGCAAATCACCCTGCTTTAGTTGCTTCATCTCCACAGGCTCCTATTTCTGATTTCTTTTTTGACGATTTTCACCATAATGGTGCTTTCTTAATGGGATATTTTAAAACTTTTCCTGTTTTTGGAGTACAAAAAACAAAAGCAGAAGACAAAGCTTGGTACATGGATCAATATATTAGACCTACTTCAAAAGACGGTTCGGTTTTCTATAATGAATTAGGCACAGTAAAAGAAGCAACCGATAAATATTACAAAGACAACTTTTTTATGCAAGAAATTATTGAGCATCCTAATTATGATGATTTTTGGCAAAAAAGAAATTTATTACCTCATTTAAAAGGAATAAATCATGCCGTGATGACTGTTGGAGGTTGGTATGATGCAGAAGACTTAACAGGTCCTTTAAATATTTACAAAACAATTGAAAAAACAAGTCCAAAAGCTAAAAACACTATTGTTATGGGACCTTTTTCACATGGTGGATGGAGTAGAGAAAAAGGAAAACATTTTCATAATGACATTTATTTTGGCGATAGTATTGCTACTTTTTATCAAAAAAATATTGAATACAAATTCTTTGATCACTATTTAAAAGGAGATTCAAAAACTACTGTTGCTCTACCAGAAGCTTATATGTTTGATACTGGTAAAAAAGAATGGAATGAATTTACAAATTGGCCTCCAAATAAAGCAAGTAAACTTAATTTTTATTTAAGTTCAAATGGTAAATTAGAAACTAACAAATCAAGTAAAATTGAATTTACCGAATACTATAGCGACCCGAATAATCCTGTTCCAAGTAGTATAAATTATGCTGATTTTAATGGTTTTACACCAAGAAACTACATGAGCGAAGATCAACGTTTTGCTCTTAGTCGTCCTGATGTAATAACTTTTACTACCGATTATTTAACTGAAGACACTACGCTTGCGGGAGAAATTATGGCAAAATTAAAAATTGCTTCTTCTTCAACTGATGCTGATTTTGTGATAAAACTAATTGACATTTATCCGCTTGATGAGCCAGAAAATAAAGACAAACCTAATGTGATTTATGCAAATTATCATCAAATGGTGAGAAGTGAAATTATGCCTGCGCGTTTCAGAAACAGTTTTGAAAAACCAGAAGCGCTAACTCCAAATACGACTACTGAAGTTAATTTTAGGTTACAAGATGTTTTACATACGTTCAAGAAAGGACACAAAATCCAAATCCAGATTCAAAGCACTTGGTATCCTTTAATTGCTGTAAATCCTCAAAAATTCTTAGAAAATCCATATTTAGCAAACAAAGAAGATTATACTAAAGCTTTTATTAAAGTATTTAATGATAGCTATATTGAAGTTGATGTTTTGAAATAGAAATTTACAGAAACAGCCCAATAATTTTTTATATTCATGAAATAGATTATGAATACTAAACTGTTTTTGAATTAAAACCACTGTAAATGATTAAACAAAGCGTATCATTTACAGTGGTTTTGTAATTATAAGTTTAATTTCTTGTAAAACAAACGAATCAAATACGTTATTAAAATTTGAGAATCCTATTCTTAAAAAAATGAAAATTATTATAACGGAATTAAAAAAGGTTTAGAAAAATTAATTTCCGATTGGAAATAAAGTACCTTGTCTGTTTTTAAAGATATAAAAAACTTTAAATGCTTTATCTTTGAACAATAAAACTATTATTGATTAAGCTATAAACAATATTATTGCTTATCAAATAAAAATTATATCTAAGTATTATGTTTGATTTTCGTTTACAAGTCTTTCATAAAGTGGCAAAACGACTCAATTTCACAAAAGCAGCGGATGAGTTATTTATTACTCAACCTGCTGTTTCTAAACATATTCAAGAAATTGAAAGTTATCTTAAAATAAAACTGTTTGAAAGAAATGGATCTAAAATTAAATTAACGCAAGCTGGAATTATTTTACTTTCTCATACTGAAAAACTTTTTGAAATTTACCGTGATTTAGAGTTTGAACTCAATACTGTGACTCAAAAGTTTAATGGAAAACTGAGAATTGGAGCAAGTACTACAATTGCACAATATGTTTTGCCGCAAATTTTAGCTCGTTTTCATGAAAAATTTGATCATCTTAAAGTTTCCCTAGTTGCTAATAATACAGAACAAATTGAAATTGCTTTACAGAACAATGAGATTGATTTAGGTGTAATCGAAGGGAAATCTAAAAAATCCTATCTTAAATATACTCAGTTTGTAAAAGACGAAATTGTTTTGGTTGCAAATAGTAATAATTCTATTTCAAAAAAACAGAATATTACTATTGATGAATTGAAAAACATTCCACTTTTGTTTAGAGAGCAAGGTTCTGGAACATTAGAAGTAATTGCGCATCATTTAAAACCATTAGGAATAAAAATTTCCGATTTAAATATTGAAATGCAACTAGGAAGTACTGAAAGCATAAAGAATTATATTCTTAACAGTAATTGCATGGCTTTTTTGTCTGTTCATTCTATATTTACAGAACTTAAAGAAAACAAATATAGTATTATTGATATTAAAGATTTTGTGATAGAACGCGATTTCTATTTTATTCAACAACAAGGGCAAACAGAAGCATTACCTGAATTATTTATGAAATTTGCTAGTCACTATAACTTTAAGTAATGGTGTATAATATTTAACCATTTCCTTTTATAATATTCTTGACTGAATTTTGTATCAAACAAAAATTAGTTTTAAGTAATGAAAAATCAAGATAAAAAGGGAATTGAATCTATATTGAACAAAAGTATTACAACTAGAGAATTGATTTTTTTATTAGCTGTTGTATTTTGTTTATCGCCATTAATTACTCCTCCTATTGCTTTATTAATGGGATTAATAATTGCACAATTTATTGGCCATCCCTATTTACATCTTAATCATAAGGCTACTCATATTTTATTACAGTTTTCTGTTGTTGGATTAGGCTTTGGAATGAATATTACAAGTGCTTTACAAGTAGGCAAAGAAGGTTTATTTTTCACTATATTATCTATTATAGGAACTCTGATTGCTGGTTTTTTCATTGGAAAATTTTTAAATATAGAAAAGAAAACATCGTATTTAATCTCAACAGGAACAGCTATTTGTGGTGGAAGTGCAATTGCTGCTATTTCTCCTGTAATAAAGGCAAATGAAAAACAAATATCAGTAGCATTAGGCACTATATTTATTTTAAATTCTATTGCTTTAATTTTATTTCCCTTTATAGGACATCAATTGAATTTATCTCAAACACAATTTGGAATGTGGTGTGCCATTGCTATACATGATACAAGTTCGGTTGTAGGTGCTGCAAACAAATATGGATCGGAAGCATTAGAAATTGCAACTACAGTGAAACTTGCACGAGCATTATGGATTATTCCTCTTGCTTTTTTATCTACTCTCCTTTTTAAGAATAAAGGCATCAAAATAAGAATTCCTTATTTCATTGGATTATTTGTTTTGGCAATGATAGCAAATACTTATATTCCAATAGTACAGCAATATAATCATTATGTAACAGGACTTGCAAAAGCAGGATTAACATTAACTCTATTTCTTATAGGATGCGGATTAAACAGAAAAACCTTAACTTCTGTTGGCTTTAAACCTTTAATACAAGGCTTAATCGTTTGGTTAGTTATTATGCTAGGTTCACTTTTTATGATTATTTCACTTGTAGTTTAATTTTTAAGTGTGTCAAATAATGATTTTACTATTATATTTTCTATTGGACTTGATAAATGAATAATTCGTTTTTCATGAGGTAAAAGATCAAAATAATTTTCTTCAAAATGAACTCCTTCTGAAAATAAAAAAACATCTTTAGCTAACGTATTGGTGGTTATTTCTATAGTTGTTTCGTTTTGTCTTTTTATAATAATAGTTGGTTTTTTTAATTTTAATTTCTTTGGTTTTACGAAGTAATAATTTGATGTTATTTTTTCTTTATCTGTTTCTAATTTCACAGATAGGACTACTTTTTCTTGATTAACTTTTTGTAACAAAGAATCATCTAAAACAGTTATTATTTTATTTTTATTTTCTTTAATAGTGATATATTCTTCTTTATGCCATAATATGGTTCCATCAAAATCTATCAATTGAATTTTTAAGTTCCCTTTTTTTGTTTCTACCTCATCGTTTATTCCATAAATTACGTACTTTTCATTTTCTTTACACACTGATAAAAGTAACGATTCATAACTCCTTTTTACTTGATAATGAAAAGCTTTCCAATTACCATAATAATCCATAGAACTCCATGAAGTAACTGGCCAACAATCATTTAATTGCCAATATAATGTTCCCATACAATAAGGTTTAGCTCGTCTATGAGCTTCTATTGCTATTTGCATTCCTCTTGCTTGTAACAATTGTGAAACATATAAATAATTATCAAAATCTTTAGGCACATGATAATCTCTTTCCATATACTCTTTAATGGTTTCATACCCTACAGGATGCTTTTGATGGGTTTTTATTGCTTCATTTTTCCATGATAATTTATCTGTAAAACTGGTTATTGTTGACAATGCTGGCATACCTTGAAAGCCATATTCGCTCATAAAACGTCCGACTTTTTTTTCATAGATTTCAAAAGGTTCTTTTCCCCACCAAACTCCCCAATAATGGGAATCTCCTTGATATAAACTTTCTTTTTTTCCCCATCCAATAGAAGGTGACGACGGCCAATAAATGGTTTGTTTATTAGCAACAGTTTCTTTTATTGCATTTGGAATAATTTCATGAAACATTTTTTCATAGTCGTTCCAGATAATATTTTCCTCTTCTTTTGTATAATTATACTGTTTTTGCCAACCCCAATTATGCCATCCTTCGTTTATTTCGTTATTTCCACACCATAAAGCAATACTGGGATGATGTTGTAATCTGTTTACTTGATCGATTACTTCTAATTTTACATTTTCTAAGAAAGAGTCATCTCCAGGATACATGGCGCACGCAAACATAAAATCTTGCCAAACTAATATTCCATTTTCATCACATGCTTTATAAAAACTATCCGAAGCATAAACTCCTCCACCCCAAACTCGTAACATATTCATGTTCGCTTTTTTGGCATTGATTACAATACTTTGATAAATACTATCTGTTACTCTAGATATGAAACTATCTGGTGGAATATAATTAGCTCCTTTCATAAAAACAGGAATACCATTTATTTTAAAATAAAAACTACTACCAATAGCATCTTTCTCTCGAACTAATTCAATTGTTCTTAATCCAATTTTTAATTCTTTTTTATCGAGTATATCTCCGTTTTGAGATAAGGTTAATCCGAAACCATATAAATTTGGCTCTCCTAAACCATTGCACCACCATTTTTTAGGTTGATGAATTGTATCGGTCCAGTTTATTTTGTTTTTCCCTTTGGTTAATTGTTTTATAAAAGTATTTTCATTCCACTGGAAATGATATGTTCCTTCTTCTTCACAAATAATATCTGCCATCCATTCTATTTCTGCAAAAGAATCTTCTAATTGTTTTTGATCATATTGAAGGTTTTCGATAATTGATTTATTCCAAAATTTTAACTGAATAGTGTCAATTATTCCGCATGTTACTAATCTTGGCCCCCAATCCCATCCATATTGATATTGCGCTTTTCGTGTGAAAATTTTTTCTTCTCCTGGTAATGTATATTTTAACTTTTCGCTCTCTTTTCTCCCATTTTTAACAGCCGATTGGAAATAAATTGCGATTTTATTTTTTCCTTCTTTTAGATATTCTTGTACAGAAAAAGTCCATTTTCTAAATTGATTATTTGTTTTACTTATTTCTTTTCCGTTAACATAAAGTATTGCATAAGTATCTAGTCCAAAGCATTCTAAATCAATATTTTTAAACTGCTTTTCTTTTTTAGATAGATAAAAATCCGTTTCATATATCCAATCTTCATTTTCAACCCATTGTACTTTTTTTTCATTTGTTTCTAAAAAAGGGTCAGGAATTAATGCATTCGCTAGCAAATCGGTATGAATTGTACCTGGAATTGAAGCTTTATATTTTATACTGTCTTTAGCATTTTTAAAATACCATTCTTCATTTGCTAAATTTTTAATATTTTGTTGAGACCAAGAAAAATGGACTATAAATAAAAGTGTATAAATTTTTATAGTTTCAAATTTTATCTTCATGATAAATTCTTTTTTAATTGAATTACCTCATCAAAATCGGTTATTTCTTCTTCTTTTTTTAAAGCTGCGCTATGATAATATGATGCATTTATATAACTATCTAAAAGTTGAATATTTGTAGCGCGAATACCTCCTCCTGGCATTATTGTTATTTTATTTTTAGATAATTGTAAAAGTGTTTTCAATATTTCTTTTCCTTCTAAAGCAGTTGTAATTATTCCCGAAGTAAGTACTGTTGTGAATCCTAATGTTATAAGTATTGATAAAGCTGTTTTCTTATCTTCTATAGTATCAAAAGCTCTATGAAAAGTACAAGGTAATGGTTTAGCAAGTTCTAATAGTTCTTTATTCCTCTCAATATCTATTGTATTTTGTGGTGTTAATATTCCAAAAACAAAGCCATCAACTCCTAATAACTTCATTTCTTGGATGGATTGTTTCATTTGTAAAAAAGCTTTTTCTGTGTAATTAAATTTACCTCCTACAGGTCTTATCATTACATATAAGTCTGTACGAATTTTATTTTTAACTTCTTTTACATCTTCTATTTTGGGAGTAATTCCTCCTATTTCATATCCTTCACAGAATTCAATTCTATCTGCTCCTGCTTTAGAAGCTATTATTGCTGATTTTACATTGAAACAGGCTATCTCTATTTTTTTCATATTATATTTAAGTTCGGAAAAGACTCTTTATCAATGCTTATTATTTTAAGTAAAAATCAGCATCTACTAATCTGTTACCTGATGTATCATGAATTGCATAATTAAATCCACCTTGTACACAATAAGAACCATGTTCTCCTTTTTTATTTAAAGCGATAAATCCTACTTGAATATCTTTTAGGCTTTTATTTCTATTTTTAGTCAGTTTTACAATACGCATAACTGCTTCTTCACAAGCCTTTTGAGGTGTATGACCTTGACGCATTAATTCTACTACTAAATGACAACCTGCAATTCGTATTACTTCTTCTCCATGTCCTGTAGCCGTGGCAGCTCCTATTTCGTTATCTACATATAAACCCGCACCAATAATAGGAGAATCTCCTACTCTTCCATGCATTTTATACGCCATTCCACTAGTTGTACAAGCTCCTGATAGATTTCCAAATTCATCTAAAGCAATCATTCCTATGGTATCATGGTTTTCAATATTCACTTCTGGTTTGTATTGACTTTTTTGAAGCCATTCTTTCCATTCTTTTTCAGATGCTTCAACTAATAAGTTCTCTTTTTGGAAACCTTGACTTAATGCAAACTGTAGAGCTCCATCACCTACTAGCATTACATGAGGTGTTTTTTCCATTACTGCTCTAGCTACTGCGATAGGATGTTTTATATGTTCTAAGCATGCAACTGATCCTATATTTGAAAATTCATCCATAATACAGGCATCGAGTGTTATTTTCCCATCTCTGTCTGGTCTTCCTCCATATCCTACACTTCTTTCATTTGGATCTCCTTCTGGTATTTTTACTCCTGCTTCAACTGCATCTAAAGCTTTTCCTTTTCGACTTAAAATTTGCCAAGCTGCAACATTTGCTTCTATACCAAATCGCCATGTAGAAAGTACAATTGGTTTCTTAACTTTTTTATATTTTGTATCAATTTGATTTTCTTCTTTGAATTGAAAAGAACTCATAGCCATTCCTACAGTAGCTATTACTGACGTCTTTAAAAAGTTTCTTCTATTATTTTTCATTTGTTTGCATTACTATTTTTTATTTTCTTTAATGAATTTCTATTTCATCAACAAATAACCATGCAGTAGTTCCTGAACCTGGTTCTCCTTCTGGAATTTTACCATAATTCTTAGCTATTGTTTTTACATATCTGGCTTTGGAAACAGGAAATTCTAATACTACCTTTCCTCTATTATTACGAATGTAATTTGCATCACATTGTGCTATTTTATTAAAAGTATTCCCATCATTAGAAATGAATATCTCAACAGATTGAGGATAATAAATCCAACTAGCTTTACTTTGAAAAAATTGAATTTCATACTTTGAAATCGTTTCTTGCTTTTCAAAATCGATGATAGCTTCTAAATTTTTACCTGAAAAGCCAATCCAATCACTTCCGTGATTTGAAGTTTCTCCAACAATTCCATTTACTAGAGTTGTTGCTCCTTGTCCAAAGTAATTAGGATTTGGTTGTTCTGAAAGTTCTATTTTTCTTCCTGTTGATTTTGATACATAAAAATCTTGTGAGTAAATTGTACTTTTTTGTTCATTATCTTCAAAATAAGCTGCTTTTAAGGTGCAACTCGTAGAAATTTCAATAGGTTTTGTATATAATTGACTAGAGTTAGTAAGTTCAGATTTATCTAATGTATATCTAATTCTATCTAGTTTCCCTGATTTTAATTGAACCCATAATCTCCCATTTTTAATTTTGGGTTGGGCAGAAACTTCATATATTGCCTTACTATACTTTACATCCATTTTTTCTAATCTTGGAAAAAAAGAAACTACTCGTTTTTCAAAATTTTCATAGTTTTCTTTATCTGATGTTCCCCATACAACTTCTGATAAAGCAAAGATTCTTGGGAAAATCATATATTCTACATGTTTATCATTTAAGATATATTCTGTCCATACATTTGCTTGCGCTCCTAAAATATATTTTTGTTCTTCTTCAGATAAATCTTCTGGAATAGGATTAAAACCATATACTTTTTCTAATGTTGTATGACCTCCTATAGCTAAAGGTTCATTTTTAGGATTTCCTTGATAGTGATCGAAATAACAATAACCACCAGGCGACATGACTACATTGTGATTTTGTTTTGCAGCCGCTATTCCTCCTTCTGTTCCTCTCCAACTCATAACCGCTGCATTAGGAGCTAATCCTCCTTCTAATATTTCATCCCAACCTATAATTTGACGTCCTTTTGTGTTTAGATATTTTTCTATTCGGGTTATGAAATAACTTTGTAATTCATGTTCGTCTTTTAAATTTTCTTTTTTTATTAAGTTTTGACAATGATTACAATTTTTCCAACGAGTTTTAGGAGATTCATCTCCTCCTATATGTATATATTCTGAAGGAAATAATGCTACTACTTCATCTAAAACATTTTGTAAAAAAGTAAATGTTTCTTCTTTTGGACAATATACATCATCGAATACGCCCCATTTTTGAGCCACTTCAAATGGACCATTCGTACAAGCTAATTCAGGATATGCTGCTAGAGCTGCTAAAGCATGACCAGGCATTTCAATTTCTGGAACTATTGTTATATGCCTTTCTTGTGCATAAGCAACAATGTCTTTAATTTCTTCTTGTGTGTAATATCCACCATATCGAATAGTATCAAATTTTTGATCGTTATAAGCTCCTATCATTGTTCCATTTCTCCAAGCTCCAACAGACGTTAATTTTGGATATTTTTTTATTTCTATTCTCCATCCTTGATCTTCTGTTAAATGCCAATGAAAAGTGTTTAGTTTTAATAATGCTAAATAGTCAATATACTTTTTTATAAAATCGGTAGAAAAGAAGTGTCTACAAACATCTAAATGCATTCCTCTCCAAGAGAATTTAGGTTGATCTATAATTTTTATTCCTTGTAGCTTTATGGCTTTGGTTTTTTCATAAGGAATTAATTGTAATAAGCTTTGAACTCCATAAAACAGTCCTTTATTTGTTAAGGCATTAATTAGAATTTCATTGTTTGCAATTTTTATACTATAAGCTTCTTCTGATTGTAATTCTGAATTAGAATCTATAATTTGAAGAGTTATTGTTTTTATATTTTTCTTATTGGATTCAATATCAATTTCTAATCCTGTTTGTTTTTTTATATGCTCTTTCAAGTATATTGCTTCAAAAGAATCTTGATATTGCTCTATAATCTTTATTTTAGAATTTAAAGTAAATTGTTCGTTTGTGTTTTCACTAAATAAAGGTTTTGGAATTATAGGTAGTACTTCCTTTTGGCTGTAGCAAAAAGTAACGCTAAGTATAATAAATAAAAAGTGTTTTATTTTCATATTTCAATCTTTATATATTTCAAATATACATAAAAGAGTTATACTTAAAAAAGTGAATAAAATAAAATATATCTCACAAAAAACACATATTTCAACACATAATATGTGTTAAACGTTTTTAAATTATTAAACTTTTAAATCGAAATTTCTAGATTCAATAAAAAAGATTACTTTTGCACAAAATTTAAAAATAGATAAACGTTATGGCAACGAATAGAACTTTTACAATGATTAAACCAGATGCTGTTGAGAACGGACACATTGGTGGAATTTTAAACATGATTACTGAAGGTGGTTTTAAAATTGTTTCTTTAAAATTAACTCAATTAACTGTTGCAGATGCTCAAAAATTTTATGCTGTTCACAGTGAAAGACCTTTCTATGGTGAATTAGTAGAGTTTATGTCAAGAGGTCCTATTGTTGCTGCTATTTTAGAAAAAGACAATGCGGTTGAAGATTTCAGAACATTAATTGGTGCAACAAATCCTGCTGATGCTGCTGAAGGAACTATTCGTAAAAAATATGCTAAATCAATTGGTGAAAATGCTGTTCATGGTTCAGACTCTGATGAGAATGCTGCTATTGAAGGTGCTTTTCATTTTGCTGGAAGAGAGCAATTCTAATATTAAAGTCGGTTAACAGTAATGTTGACTACTTAGAAATAAAAAATCCCATTTTGAAAATCAAAATGGGATTTTTTTATAAACTATGTGGTAAAATTTTACCTGGATTCATAATATTATTTATATCGAATACCTTTTTAATTCCTTTCATTAATTCCAATTCCATTTCACTAAAAGCTATTGGCATAAAATCTTTTTGCACATAGCCTATTCCATGTTCTCCTGAAAGTGTTCCTTTTAATTTTACGGTTAATTCAAATATTTCAACAACCCCTTTTGGTACTTCTGTTTGCCAATTTTCATCAGTCATGTTTCCTTTTACAATATTGATGTGTAAATTACCATCACCTGCATGACCATAACAAACAGTTTGAAATCCGTATTTATTACCAATATCTTTTACTCCTTTTAGTAATGTTGGTAATTCATATCTTGGTACTACAGTATCTTCTTCTTTATAAACTGAATTTGATTTTACAGCTTCTCCTACTGCTCTACGTAATTTCCATAATGCATTTTTTTGTTCGTCCGAATCTGCAAATAATACTTCATCTATTTCAAATTGTTCTACTACTTGCATTATTTTTTCAGCTTCTTGAAACAAGATGTCAGTATAATTTCCATCTACTTCAATTAGCAAATGTGCTTGAATTTCGTCCTTTATTGAGACACTTACTCCTTCTACATACTTCATAGTCCAGTCAATCGCATCTCTTTCCATAAATTCTAAAGCACTTGGGACAATTCCTGCTCTAAAAATAGCAGAAACCGCTTCACAGGCTTGTTCGGCTTTATAAAAAGGAACCAACATTAATACATTATGACTTACTTTTGGGATTAATTTTAATACAATTTTAGTAATCACTCCAAGTGTTCCTTCACTTCCTACCATTAATTGAGTCAAATTATAACCTGTTGAATTTTTCAAGGTATTAGCTCCTGTCCAAATAATTTCACCATTAGGCAAAACCACTTCTAAGTTTAAAACATAATCTTTCGTTACACCATATTTTACAGCTCTTGCTCCACCAGAATTCTCGGCAATGTTTCCACCTATAAAGCAACTTCCCATACTACTAGGATCTACAGGATAAAACAATCCTTTTTCTCCTACAGCATCTTTAAGTATTTGAGTAATAACACCTGGTTCTGTAATAACTTGAAGGTTTTGTTCATCAATATTTATAATTTTGTTGAAACGCTCCATAGAAAGCCCAATTCCTCCATGAATACTCAATGCTCCACCACTTAATCCTGTTTTTGCTCCTATAGGCGTAACTGGAATTTTATTAATATTAGCCATCTTCATTATAGCAGAAACTTCTTCAACTGTCGTTGGTTTAACCACAACATGAGGTGGAAAATTATAATCTTCCGTTTCATCATGTCCGTAATCATATCTAGTTTCATCATCAATGAAAACGAACTTTTCTCCTACAATTTGTTGAAGTTCATTAAGAATTTTAGGAATAATTTGCATTTTATTAAAGGAATTATGGTGTAAAAGTAGAAAAAATAGTCGTTTTTGCCTAAAACTATCTCATTATGCTTATTTTTTAAAAAATATATACTTTTTGAATCACAATAGCCAAAGCAACTAAAAATCAATAACTTACAATAAAAACTCAATTATAATGATTACTTCATACTAAATTATTTACAAAAAAACACTTCTTTTTTCTATTTATTTTTTCAACATTTTTTGGTTAATATTTTTTTTTGATTAAATTTGGTTAACCCAATAAATTAAAATTATGCCTAATACACTAATCAATCGTACTAAATTAGCTTTAGAAAAAGTTAGTTTTGATCCTGCTTTATTTAGCAGAGAATTATTAAAAGCAATAAAATTTTTATTAGCTACTGAACTAGAAGAACTAGCTATTTGGTTTGTAAATTTCACAAAAGGTAAACCTGAATTGCAAAACGTTAAAATTTCTGCTAATGAAGTATAAAATTACTCTTTAAACACTAAAACTAACCCCTCTTAATCCAAAATACACAATAAGAATTTGTTTTTTTATTGTGTATTTATTTTTAAAAACTAGTTAAAACCCAATACCAAAAAGCCAAAGTAATAAATGATAATGGAATTCCTATTCCTACCATCATACTACTTAACTTTGGTTTTAACCCATAACTAGAAGCTAAAATAGTAGCTGTAATCATTGGCGCCATTGCTGCTTCCATAATAGATACATCAATCAACAAACCTGTTCCATTAAATACTTTCCTATAAATTACATAGAAAAAAGCAGGTGTTATCATTAATTTAAAAAAGAGTCCTAATACTAAAAACCCCCAATGTTTACTTTTTTTCTCAATTTTTAATTGTAATCCTACTGCAACTAATGCAATTGGTGTAACTGTGTTTCCTACCCTTTGAAATACATTTTGAAACATTTCTGGAAAATCTTGTTGGAGAAAATTTAGTATTAAAGCTATAAAAAAGGCTATAAATGGTGGAAATAAAATTATTTTTAAAACAATTGATTTTGTGTTTAATGTTTCTCTTGAAAATAATGTTGCTGTAATAATTCCTAATGTTGCCATTACTACAAATGAACCTGGTTGATCTACAATGATTGCTATTTCTAATCCTTTGTTCCCATATAGCGCTTCAATTACTGGAAAACCCACAAATGATGTGTTTCCTAATCCTGCTGTTAGAATTAAACAACCTATTAATTTTTTTGACCAACCTAAATATTTTCCTAATGAATAGAAAAAAAGAAATGATAATCCAAATCCTATCCATGCAATTCCTAATGGGTATAATAAGGCAGAAGAGATTTCAATTTTAGGAATATAATATAGAGCTAATGCTGGAAGTGATACATAAATTACAAATTGATTTAGAGAAACATGCATGTTTTTTGGAAAGACTTTTACAAATTGAAAGGCAATTCCTGTGAACAAACAAAGAAATATTAAAATGATATTATCCATATTTTTAAACTGAATTGCAAAGTTAGAAAGCATTATTTGATAATTATAGTTTGGAGAACTATTTTTCAAAAAATTCGTACTTTTACACAAAGATTCAATGCATTTGGAAACACCAGAAAACAAATCGGCTTTATCTGAAATCAATGGTATTAACCAGCCTGATTCGATTAGTGATGCTGTTGCAAAACAAATTCAGCAATTTCGTAGAAAACAACCATCTGCGAATGAATTAATTACTAGGATTATTAAAGGTGATAAGATTGCTTTAAGTAGAGCCATTACCTTAATTGAAAGCACAAATATTAAACATTTAGAAAAAGCTAATGAGGTTATTCAAGGTTGTTTGCCTTATGCTAATAACTCTGTTAGAATAGGAATAACAGGTGTTCCAGGTGTTGGAAAAAGTACTTTTATTGAAGCATTTGGTAAACATTTAACCTCACTAGGCAAAAAAGTAGCCGTTTTAGCGGTTGACCCAAGTTCATCTATAAGCCATGGTAGTATTTTAGGAGACAAAACGAGAATGGAAGAATTGGTAAAAGATGAGAATGCTTTTATTCGTCCTAGTGCTTCTGGTGACAGTTTAGGCGGTGTGGCTCGAAAAACACGTGAAGCTATTATCTTGTGTGAAGCTTGTGGTTTTGATACTATTATTATAGAAACTGTAGGAGTTGGACAAAGTGAAACGGCTGTTCATAGTATGGTTGATTTCTTTTTATTACTTAAAATTGCTGGAGCTGGTGATGAATTACAAGGTATTAAAAGGGGAATCATGGAAATGGCTGATACTATTGTAATTAATAAAGCTGATGGTGATAATATTTCAAAAGCAAAGCTAGCCAAAACCGAATTTAACAGAGCTTTACATTTATTTCCTGCTAAAAAAAGTGGTTGGATTCCGAAAGTGACAACTTGTAGCGCTATTACCAAAGAAGGAATTAACGATGTTTGGAAAATTATTTCTGATTATTTTGATTTAGCAAAAGAAAATCAATACTTTCAAAATAAAAGACAAGAGCAAAATCAGTTTTGGATGATGGAAACGATTAATGAACAATTGAAAACACATTTCTATAATCATCCTGATATTATTTCCTTATTGGAGCAAAATAAAAAAGCAGTACAAAACAATGAAATTTCACCTTTTGCTGCTGCTAAAATTTTATTAGAAAACTATTACAAGTAATTACACTATTTGCTCTTTTACCTCGTATTTCTTTCTAGCCAATTGTCCTTTGTAGTATCGTGATAATAATTCATACACTACAAACTCATTAGTTCTATTTCTTCCCATGAATAATCGATCTAAATTCATGTGTAATAAACTTGCTATTAAGTTATTGATACTTACTTGCAACCTATTTTCTTTTTCAATTTGCAATAATTGTGCAACTAAAGGTTTATTTAACAAACTTCTTTTCTGTATTAATTCAATAATTGGGTAATAATCTTCTTCTGTTTCATTGTTTTTATCTAATATTTTTTCTATTTGTTCTCTAAGATTTCTATATTTTGTGTTTAATGAAACTTTTAATGTTTGTTGTCCTCCATGTTCTTTAAAAAAGGAATCACTAAGAATATCAATAATATCAAATTTTTGATTTAAATTAAATCCAAAATCGTCTAAAAAAGCATCTACTGATCGTATTGCCATTTGCCATCGAATAGTTCCACCACTTTCAGTATCTAGTAAGTCTAACATTTCTACAACAAACTTACTATCATTATAGAAAAACTGTTCTGCAAGTTCTATAGTATTATCTCCGTATCTATCTAATTCTCTTTTATATGTATCATTTTGAATTTTAGAAATACTATTTTGATTGACAAGTGGTTCTAATTCAGAATGTATATAATTCAGAATGTAACTATATTTTTCTAAATCTATGATGTGTAATCTGAATCTTAAATGTGTATCTGGATCTAAATACCGTATAAAAAACCAGGAATCAATTACTTTTTCTTCAACCAATTTTTCAGTGATTTTTTTTATTTTTTCAGTTAATATATAATCGGCTGTTTTAGCTCCGCTATATATTTTGTAGTACAACCATTCGCTTCCTATTGAAAACTGTTGCTTAGTAGTATATGTGAATTTAAAATCATCTTGATGACCTTGATATTTTTCAGTTTGTTCGTTTAAAACAATTGCAATACACTCATTGGTAAACATTTCTCCATTGGTGTCCTTTACTAATGCGTCTTTACTTGTAAATAAATATTCTTCAAGTACAACTTCATTACTCTTTTTAATTGTATCTATGAAAGTGTCAATTGCAATAGGGTTGTTCGTATTAATCAATAATTCATTATCACTTTGTACTATTAAAAATAAATCTGGTAATTCTATTTTATTTTTCAGTTCAAAAAAATAGTGATGTTTTTCAACATTAGTTTTTTTCTTGTCTTGTAAGGGTTCTAAATCTTTTTGTTTTAGTTGCCATTTTGCAGCACTTAATATTGTATTTTGATATTCGACTCTTGGCAAAAAATCAAATTGATTAGAAAGTATTCCCCAATGAAAACCTACATAAGGTTTTGAAAAGTATTGGGTTTGTAAATCGCATAAAAAATGATAAACGGGTAGACTATTAAATCCGAAATTATGAGCATTTCCTAAGCGAGGAATAATTTCTTTTTGTAATCTTTTATCAAATAATATAACTTTATTGTTTCTTATTTTTATATAGAGATCTTCCATTTTTATTTGAAAATCATCTGCAACTGCACTTTTTGCTAAATAAGGGATTTCATATTTTCTAAAAGCAGATCTGGCTAAAATATTCCCTGTTCTACTTTCTGGTAAATGTACTATTTCAGCAAGAATTTTATTAGGAAACTGCTCTTGTTCAAATTCTGAAATTGTATTTATTATTTTGTTTACGGCTTCATTTCCTACTGCAAATCTTCCTAATAAATTTACAGCACTACTTCCTCCTGCTCCATTTATGTATATCTTATTCGTTTTTACATCCAACATTTTAAACATAGCTGAAAATGAAGATGGTAAATTGTTTTCTGAAAAATCTATTGATGGAAAATTTTTTTCTGATATTTCAACACTTTTTTTCTTTTCTTCTCTACTTTTTGTTAATAGCTGTAATAAACAAGATTGTAATTCATTCCATTTTAATTCGCTTCCGTAATTTGCATTTGGAGTATAAATATCTTCTATTAAATCATTAATTCCATGATTTCCTGTTTCTATATAACCAACACCTGTTTCTACATCAAGTGCTAGTAATAAAGGAATAGCATCATCTTCAAACCTATTTTGAAAGCGTTTTTTAAAACTTTCTAGTTTTTCATTAGTATTTATTGGTGTAATCTTATTTAAAAATTGTAATGCATCTTTTAATTGTTCTTGAACTTTACTATGTATTTCCGATTGTACGGTTTGCTTGTACAAGTCAGTTTGAAACAAATTGGTTTCACTTAAATTAGGTAAAATTGTTTTAAGTTGTTCGTGAACTTGCCTGTATGATTCAATTTTATTTAAAATATTGGCATCTATTTTTTTGATTGACTGATCTACAGAAATTAATGTATTTACTATTTGAAATAAATTAGCATCTCTATTTAAATCATGTATTTTTTGTAATTTATTTAATACTGAATTAAAATAATCTGTTCCTGTAACTGTTGGCTCAAGTTCGTTTATTAAAATTTGAGCATCTATTAATTCTTGTATAAATTCTGATGCTTCTTCAAATGTTACTTCATCATCAATAAGTAAGTTTATTAGTTCGTTAATGGTTAATCCTTTATTTGATTGATTCAAAATATAGGCTAAATATTCTGAATAATCTACTTTGCAAATTTTATGAAATCGCTTTGCATTGTTGTAGTAATATTCAATATATCTATAATTTTCTCCTACTTGATAAATACTTGTATTAGGAAAAAATTTCAAGTGTGTTTTTATACTTTCTAGTTTGGCTAATTCTTGTACTAGTGAATTTAATACATTCATATCTAGTCGTGTGTTGCGAATTAGTGTTTTATTTAAATCTGAATTTAGTATAATTTGATTTTTGTCTTGCCATTCACCTATACTTAATCCTGCAAATAAGCCAAACGGTGTGCAACGTTGACTAGCTCTAGATTCGTATTTATACAAAGAAACTTTAAGTTTTTTTAATTCTTTTTCGGTTTCAATTGGCTTTATAAGGTGTTTTTTATATTCATCATGTAAAACGGGTGTCGATAAATATAATGCTTCAGAAAAAACAGCATTGTCTGTTCTATTTCCAAAGGCTACTAATGGTGTTCTAACTATAAATTGTGGTAAAAACTTCATACTTTCTAACTTAATAATAAACATTTGTCCCAATTCAGATCTTCTACATCTTCTGTTAAAAATCCTAACATAGCTAATCCAATTCCTGTTATTCCATCTAACAAACTACTGTCTGGAGTCCATCCTTTTAAACCATGAAATGATTTAAAGTTTTCTAAATTATTTTCACCTTCAAGTTTTAAAAATGTTTGTGCTAACCAATACCAACGTGCTTCATCAAATTCTTTAATTCCTGTTTCTTTATAAAATCTATTAAAAATATGAGCTAATCCAGAAGTACCATGACAAAAAGCTGCATCAACAACCAAGTTTTCTTTTAAATCCCTTCGTTTTGAAGCGTGTAGCATGATTTGAATTGCTTCTTTCTTCCATTCTTCATTTTTAAATATTTTTCCAGCTTGCCAAAAAGCAAATGCTACACCAGTGTCTCCATAACACCAAGCTAACCTCGATTTATATTCAATTTCATAACCCACTTTTACTACGCTTGGATAAAGTGAAAGTGTATTGGTATTTGTTTTATATGATTTAATTAATTTTAAAATATCCCTAACTATTTCTTTATTTTTTGGAATATTTATCTGAGATAAAATAATAACCACTGAGGGTAATCCATGTGACAAGCTAAAATTGATATCAGTACTATCAGCAATATATTTATTTGCTTTAAAAAGGCTCATCCAGCTATTATAATATTTACCTCTTTCGTTAGATTTTAGTCCTTTTAAAAGGTCAGTTACTAAGTCTGTTATGAATTTTTCTCCTAACAGTTTCTTACAACTATTTGCAACAAACAAAAGACCTAGAGAACCATGCAAAAAATCGTAATTTGTTATTTTATTAAAATTTTCACTATTCAAAGACAATAAATCTTGTATTTCTTCTTTTATAGTTGGTAATAAGTCATCTATTAAATCATTTTCTACTAAATAATTCAATAACCAAATATTTCCTGAAATTCCTTCACTAAAAGTAACTTCTTTAGAATTTTGAAAATGTTCTAAAAAGTCTATCAATTTAGTTTCAAAAACATCATGATTCTTTTCTATTAATCTTAATTTGGTAAACAAAAGTTGAAACAACAAAAAACCACCATGAGAATAGTATAAATTATATTCTAGATTATTTTGTAATTGTATATTTTTTTCAATTATAAAAACCGAATCTCTGACTTTATGCAACATAATATTTTATTTAAATAGGATTGAAAATAAAAGAGACTGATATAAATATCAGCCTCTTATTATCTGATTTTTTTAACAAAATCAATTACTTATTTATCTCCCATAGTTCAATCTAGAAGGAATTCCTTCAACACAACTAAATCCTTCACAGTTACAAGTATTGCGAGTACCCACTGCCCATGCCATAGAACCACCTGCATTTTCATATTTTGAAGGTAATGCACCACCATTAACTTCTTTCATTTGATCTTGACTCAATTTTGCTACTGTTTCTTTGTTCAGGTTTAATTTTCCTGAAAATTTAAATTTTTTCATAATTAAAATTTTTAAAATTAATATTGTTTATCCTTTTACGTGGACTAAACGGATTCTAAGGTTTTCTCCTAAACATGTATGTGCACGTACATGTATGTTTTTATAACTTTTCTATTTTTATATCAACAAGGATAAATAATTGTTACCCATGAAATATTTTTTAACACCATTAAATACTATAGTATGTGCCTTATTTTAAAAAACATTACCCATTTATTCAAGGTTATTTTTAATAGGGTCATTTAACCTTAAAAGAAAACGTTTATCAACTTCTAATAAAAAAACACAAGAGTTATTTCTTTGTAAAGAATAAAAAAAGTAATTTCATAATTTAAAACACAAACAATATGATAACTGGAATTTTAATCGCTGTACTACTTGTTTTTGGAGTTTATATTTATAAATTTCCACCAACCAAAAGAACGTCAACACCTTGTCCATGTTCAGACAAAATATGTATGGATTATAGCACTCCTATGAGTGATTTATCTGTAGATTTGATACATACTATGGTTAATAAGTATAGAGGAAAACAATTGAATTGTATAAATGCTCTTAATGATTTTAAAGAAGAAAGTGATGCTCACTCTATTTGGTTTGATTTAGAAACTTTAAAAAAATTCATATACAATATTGAAAAACAATCTAAAAATAAAGGTTTAGAAAACAATGAAGAGATTACCAGTAAAGAACTTGGAATCAGAGTTTATTATGCAGCTTATCCAGAAATTAAAGACTGGGGTAAATATGATGATTTAATTTCTTTTCAAGCTTTAAACCCAATAACAAATAAATATGGTCATTTACATACACTAGTAATGATTCCTACTAGGAGTAGAGGAGGTAAAACATTTGATTTTAATCCTTTGGATTATGATACTTATGCAAATGGACTATATGACAGATCTGGATATCATTATAATTATGCAAATACAAGAACTGCTGCTTTATTAATAGCAAAAATGGATGATGGAACAGATCCAGATGTCTTTATGAGTGCTCAGAATCACGGACAATTATTTCCTCCAGATATAGATTATAATCAAATCTTTAATATTTAATATGACAACTTTTCAAGCAATTTTAAGTAGTTCATCTTTATATATAGAATTTTTAAGTGCAGTAATTGCAATTTTAAAATATAATAAAATAAAAAACACTTATTGGAAATGGTTTGCTTATTATTTGATTACTATATTTCTATTAGAATTAAATGGTAAATATGGTTTTGCGAATTTTTTACAATATAAAAAATTTTATTATGATTTTTTTGTAATACCCTTTCAGTTCATATTCCTATATTGGTTATACGCTTATCAATCATTGAAAAACAAAAAAATATTTTATATTTTTTCTATAATTTATTTATTATCTACTATTCCTCATTTTTATTATTTAGAGAAAATGAGGAATCTTAATTCATTGTCTTATACAATTGGTGTATTTTTACTGATGATTTTAATTTACTTTGAATTTATAAAACAAATAAAATCGGATAACATTATAAACTTCAAAGAGAATCGTATGTTTTACATAAATCTAGGAGTAATTATATTTTATGTAGGTACATTACCTTTTTTTGCATTTGGAATATACTCTTCAAAAAGCACTATATATATATGGAAAAATTATATTACTGTTTTCTATATCTTACTTAACCTTATGTATTTATTGTTTATAGCATCACTTTTATGGGGGAAACCGAAATCATAATAATATTAATAGTCTTCAACTTATTTTTTATTTTATTTATTGCTGGTATAATCACTTTTATCAAACAATACAAAATAAAAAAGAAAGAACATGAAGTTAAGTTACAAAATCAAAAAAGAGAGCACCAACAAGAACTACTTACTACACAGTTAGAAATTCAAACACAAACGATGCAATATATAGGTAGAGAAATTCATGATAATATTGGTCAGAAGTTAACTTTGGCTAGTTTATACACGCAACAGTTAGCTTATGAAAACAAAGCACCACATATCAATGAAAACATTGAAAATATTAGTTCTATAATTAATGATTCTCTAAGTGAACTAAGACAATTATCAAAATCATTAACAGACGATAGTATTGAAAACAATACTATATCAGAATTAATTGAAAATGAATGCATCAAAGTAAATGACTTGAAAAAATGTGCTGTTCATTTTACTTATTCTTCAGAAATAGACATTTCATTTTATCAAACAAAAAGCATTTTATTAAGAATTACGCAAGAATTTTTACAAAATAGCATTAAGCATTCTCAATGTAAAAATATCATAGTTACTCTCAAAAAAACAGAAAACCAAGTTATATTAATTCTAGAAGATGATGGTAAAGGATTTAATATAGAACAATTGAAATCAAGTGGTATAGGCTTACATAATATGAAAAAAAGAACCGAAATTTTAAATGGCAATTACCTTTTAGAAAGTAATCCAAAAACAGGAACAAAATTAATTATTGAAATCCCTTTATTAAAATGAAAAATTCAATTGTAATTGTAGATGACCATGTATTAATAGCTAATGCTTTGAGTAGTATAATTTCTAATTTTAATCAGTTTGAAGTATCTTATATATGTGAAAATGGATTAGAATTACAAGAAAAATTTAAAAATAGTAGAATTCCTGATATTGTACTTTTAGATATTAGTATGCCTATTATGGATGGTTTTGAAACAGCACTTTGGTTAAAGAATGATTATCCAAATGTATTAGTCATGGCTTTAAGTATGCAAGATGACGAACAAAGTTTAATTAAAATGATAAAAAATGGTGCCAAAGGATATATGTTAAAAAATGTTCATCCTAGAGAACTTGAAAGTGCACTTAACATCATTGTAGAAAAAGGACATTTTTTTCCAGCTTGGGCAACAAGTAAAGTACTCACTACATTAAGTGATGATGGTATCGAAGCTAGTAGCAAAATTAAAATTTCCGATAGAGAAAAAGAATTTTTAAAATATACTGTTACTGAGATGAGTTATAAAGAAATCGCAGAAAAAATGTTTTGTAGTCCTAGAACTGTGGAAAATTACAGAGACAGCTTGTTTGAAAAACTAGAGTTAAAAACTAGAGTTGGTCTTGCTGTTTATGCTATAAAAAATGGATATGAAGAGTAAAAATTACTCTTCATATCGTTCCATTTCTCTATCATAAAACTCTCCTGCAAGTGTAATTAAATGCTCCATTTCAGATTCTAATTCTTTTTCATCTTCATCTTCAATGTCTTCTAAAAACTCTACCTCATCATCTTTTAAATTAATAATAAATTGAGGAAAATCTAAATGAATAATAAAAATATCATCTGGAAAATCAGAATTATCTGCTAAAACAAATTTTGGTAAAGTCATATTATTGATGTGTTTATTTTTAAATGAATTAATTCTCAGAGTTCAAAATTAACTTTTTTGTTAGATAATTGAAGCGAATAAATAATAAAATTGCAGCAGCAGATAATCCTGCTAATAATCCTAGCCAAATTCCTATTGCACCTAATGAAGTATACAATCCTAAATAAATAGATATAGGAAAACCAATTATCCAATACGAAATAAAAGTCATATACATTGGAATTTTAACATCCTGCAATCCTCTTAAAGCTCCTAAAACTACTACTTGTAACCCATCTGAAATTTGAAAAACAGCAGCAACTAATAATAATTGTGCTGCAATTGTTACTACTTCTGTATTGGCTACTAAAGTAGATGCGTCTTTCATATTCACAAACATTTGTGGCAATTGTTCATGAAACAAAAGAAAGATTAGTGCAAAAATAATTTCTAAGAACGTTGCCAATAAAAATATAGAGAATGCAACGAGTCTTAATTTTTTATAATCTTCTAATCCTTTTTGATTCCCAACACGAATCATTGACGCAACGCTTAATCCCATAGCAAACATAAAGGTGAAAGAAGCTAAACTAAGTGCCACTTGATTAGCAGCCTGACTTGTTGTTCCTAATCGTCCCGAAAGCCAAATTGCTCCAGTAAACAAGGCTACTTCAAAAAACATTTGCATAGCCGATGGTGTTCCTAACTTTATAATTTTTAAGTTAACAGCTCTTTTTATTTCTTTTAATGAAAAACCCTTAAAATAAGGATGAAATTTCTTTTTTAAATTCATCATATAATGCATATATCCTAGCATTACAAATCTTGAAATAATAGTTCCTATTGCTGCTCCTACAATTCCTAACTCTGGAAAAATCCAAATTCCATATATCAATAAATAATTAAACAAAACATTTACACAATTTGCTAAAATAGTAGCCCACATAGAATAATGTGTTTCACTCATTCCATCTGCAAATTGCTTATAAGCTTGAAACATAATTAAAGGAATCAATGAGAAAGCAACAATATCTAAATATGGTTTTGCCAATTCAACTACATGATCTGGTTGACCCATAAAAGAAATAATAGGCTTTGATAAAAATATAATAGTAAAAAGAATAACTCCTAAAATAGTACACAAATATAATCCATGATGAAAAGCACTTCTTCCTTCTTCTACATTTCCTTTTCCATCTGCTTCTGCAACTAATGGTGTAATTGCTGTTGAAAAACCAATTCCTAACGACATAGCTATAAAAACAAAGCTATTTCCTAATGAAACTGCTGCTAGTTCTGTTGGTCCTAACTTACCTACCATTATATTGTCAACTATTCCTACAATAGTGTGACCTAGCATTCCCAAAATGATAGGATAAGCTAATCTTAAATTATAAGAAAATTCTTTCGTATAGGTTGATAAAGTCATCTTTATAAAATTTGTCTGCAAAGGTAACTAATAAAAACAAAACCTAACACGTTTTAAAGTCATGTTAGGCATTATGAAATAGTTAAAAAAAACAAAAAAATAGGCTTTTCCCTGTATAAAATTCTATAAAACTTGATTATCAAACAATTATATTTCTGAGGCTAATTTATCGTGATACATTTTAATATTATCCTTTACTTCTTGTTCTAATTCTGGTTCTTGAATATCCGTGTATTTTTTAAGTTCTTCTAATATTGTTTTGGCAACTAAATAGCGACACGTTTCTTTGTTATCGGCTGGAACAATGTACCATGGTGCATATTTTTTTGATGTTTTATTAATAGCTTGTTCATAGCAATTTTGATATGCATCCCAAAGTTCACGTTCTTTTAAATCACCTGGTGAAAATTTCCAATTGTGTTTTTCTGTTTCTAATCGTCTCAATAAACGCTGTCTTTGTTCTTCTTTACTTAAATGCAAATAAAATTTTAATACAATTACTCCGTTTGAAGCAATATGCTTTTCAAACGCATTAATACTCTCAAAACGATTTTCCCAAAACTCAGGTGTAATATCTTCTACTGAATTGATTCCTGGAATATTTTCATTCAAAATATAAGTAGGATGAACTTTCGTAACTAATACATTTTCATAATGCGTACGATTAAAAACTGAAAATTTACCCTTTTCTGGTAAAGCTAAATAATGTCTCCACAAATAATCATGTTCTAATTCCGTTGAATTTGGAGTTTTAAAACTATGTACCACCACTCCACGTGCATTAAACTCTTTAAAGACTTCTCGAATTAAACTGTCTTTCCCTGCTGTATCCATTCCTTGCAAGCAAATTAATACTCCATATTTATTATGAGCATACATTTTATCTTGAATTTTGCTCAATTTTTCTCTAATCTTCTGAAGTTCTTTTTCTTTCTTTTTTTCAGAAGCTTCAACATTTATAAAAGTGGGAATTTTAGCTAATTGAATCTCATTAGTAACTTTTAAAGTATTAATATCTATATTTTTCATTTTTCAAAATTTATTCATAAAGATAAATGTATTTTTACAATCGAAAAAATTATTAAAATAAAATGGAAAAGTTTCATTTACAACTGTTTTTAAACATAATTGGTATTGGCTCTGCTTCTGGATTATTATTTAAAAATGATTCTCTTTTTATTATTTCAGATAATAGTACTTATTTGTATGAATATCATTTAACAAATGACACTTTACAAAGGCATGCTTTAGACGAAAATCCACAAGAAAATATTGCTAAAAAAGAAAAACTCGATTTTGAATCGATTGCTTTAAATAAAAATAAAATAATCATCTTAGGTTCTGGTTCCACAAAAAATAGAAATAAAGTTGCTAGTTATCATTTAGAATCTAAAGAAATACAAAATATTGATTTCACGTTACCTTTTGAAAACTTAAAAAAAACAGCTTCACTTTCTGAAGGAGAATTAAATATTGAAGGATTAATTATTACACCTAAAAAATCATATTTTTTTCAAAGAGGTAATACTAAAGATGGTTCTAATGGTATTTTTATTTTAAATGATGATACAAATGATTCTTTCGAATTTAAAAAAATAACACTCCCTAAAATTAATACTATTGAAGCGACTTTCACTGATGCTATTCTTGTAAACGAAAACATCTATTTTTTAGCAGCAGTTGAAAACACTATCTCTACTTATGAAGATGGTGAAATATTAGGTACCTTTTTTGGAAAAATAAATCTTGAAAATTTAATTATTGAAAAGACATTACTAATCTCTAAAAAAAATAAGTTTGAAGGTATAACTTTATATAAAGAAACGAAAAATCAATTGGAATTTTTACTTTGTGAAGATAATGACACTGAACAATTAACATCTAAAATTTATAAACTAACAATAAATAATTAATGAATTCTATTTTATCCAAGAATGTCTTTCTTGTAAAAGAACATGTAGGAATGTTCAAAGCTTCAAATAACTTTGATATTTTTAACCCTGAAACAGGATCAATTATAATGACTTGTAGAGAACCTAATTTAGGATTCTTTACAAAAATGTTTCGTTTCACCGATTATAAAAGAATGACACCTTTTCATATTGTCATAAATGATAATCAAGATAAAAAAATAGTAAGTATAAAAAGAGGCGTTACTTTTTTTAGATCAGATGTAGAAGTATTTGATGAAAACGAAAAATTAATTGGTGTTTTTAAGCAGAAATTTTTCTCTTTTGGTGGAAAATTTGAAATTCATGATGCAAACGACAGACATCTTTGTACACTTCAAGGAAAATGGACTGGTTGGGATTTTAAATTTATGAAACAAGATAAAGAAATAGCTCATGTTTCTAAAAAATGGGCAGGAATAGGTAAAGAACTTTTTACAAGTGCTGATAATTATGTACTTAACATCAACACTTCTATAGACCCAGAAGATAAAGTAAGACATCTTATTTTAGCTGCTGTAATGTGTATTGACATGGTTTTTAAAGAATAATTCTAAAAAACAGAAAATTTATATAAGGTATATGTGATAAAAAACATGTACCTTTTTTTATTTTTAAAAATATTTTAATGCTTTCCCAACCTTTTACTCATTTTTATACTCTATATAGAAAAGCAACCAATTGTGATGGATGAAAAAATAATACAAGCCTGCAAAAAACAAAACCGTGAAGCGCAACGGAAACTATATGAATATATGGCTCCAAAGCTATATCACTTATGTAAACGTTATCTTAAAAAAGAAGAAGAAATTGAAGAAATTTTAGCTGATGGATTCTTTATCATTTTTACTAAGATAAATCAATTAAAAGAGAATTATGCTTTTGAAGCTTGGGCTCGAAAAATTGTAGTAAACCAATGTCTATTAGAATTGAAAAAAAAGGTAAATTTTAATTTATATCTTGAAGACACAAACTATAAATTACACCCTCTAACTGAAGAAACAACTGATTTAGAAGAAGCTGATTTATTGAATTTACTCAATTATATTCCTGAAGGTTGCAGAACTATTTTTAATTTATTTGTAATTGAAGGCTTCTCTCACAAAGAAATTGCGAACCAATTAGGTATTTCAGAAGGCACATCAAAATCACAATTGAATGCTTCAAAAAGTAAATTAAGAGAATTAGTGCATCAATTTTATTATCAAAAAGCAAAATAATACTGAAAGCAATCAGCATAGAATCATGGAAATAGAAGACAAATTATATAAAAGAATACAAAAAGCAGCCGAAAGCTCAGAACAAAACAGTTTTTCAGGAATGGAAAAAGTTTGGACGAACGTTGAAGATAAATTAGAAAAAAAATCATTACAAACTGAAAAAAATAACTGGAAAAAAATAAGTATTGCTGCATCTGTTATCATTATGTCAACCATAATTTATCATTTTTATAACAATAGTAATCAATCAAAAATTCAATTGGAAGAGCATAATATTGTAATAACTGATTCCATTAAAGAACAACAAATAATAAATGAACAAATAACAAATTTCATAAAAGATACTGTAAAAAAGAACCCATTAATAAATTTAAAAAAAGAAGAAATAGTTTTTACATCTTCACCCAAAATTATATCACAAAAAGACAGTATCCTATTCAACAAGAACATTGTTACAAAACAAAAACAACTTGGTTTTTTAAATTTTAATGATACAGTTATAGCAAATCAAAATACTAAGAGAACAAAAGAATCTTCTGACATCGTTTTACAAAAAGGAAATAAGAAACCTCAATATTTCGACTTCCCAACAACACAAAACTCTTTTATTCAAAGTCCTAAAACAACTTTAAAAAAACCAGATCCGTTAGTGATTATCAATGGAAAAGTTGAGAACTTAGACAAAATAAAACAAATGGAAGATGAGAACCTCGATTCTATATATATACTACATAAACCTCTATATATCATCAATAGTATTGAATATTCAGAAGAATCATTATTTGGAAAAAACCCAACAAGCCCTTATTATCCTTTAGACAAACAAAATATTACAGCAACAACTATCTACAAAAAAGAAGAAGCACAAAAAATCTATGGAGATAAAGGAAAAGATGGTGTTGTAATTATTAGTACAAAAACGATTAAAGTAGATTCTAAAAAGCTTGTTTTAATTAATGATATGGTTGTAAATCAAAAAATACTCAATAAAATTGATGTTAATCAAATTGAATCTATAAAAAATATAACACCTGAAAATGCGCTAAAAAATTATGGCGAAAAAGGAAAAAATGGTGCTATCTTTATAAGAATGAAAAAGCTAACAGACAAAGAACACCGAAAACTCATAAAATTAATCGCTAAATACAATTAGTCATGAAAAAAATTTCACAAACTCTTTTCCTTCTTTTTTCAATATCAATTGTATTGGCACAAGACACAATACCTAAAAAAACAGGTTGGAGAATAAACGATAAACCTTCACTAAGTTCTAAAAATAATATTTTACATATTGTAAACTCAAATTATGTAAGTGAAGAATTCTTAAAAACTCTTAATCCTAATAACATTAAAAGTATAAACATATACAAACGACAAGCATCAAGAGCTATTTACAACCAAAAAGAACTAGAAGGAGCTATCGTAATTACAACTCAAAACATTTCTAAAAAAGAGTTAAAAAAACTTTATAAATTATATGCTTATAAATATTCGAAAAACAAAGGAAAAGAATTTACAATAACAGGAAATGTTGTTGATTGTGAAAAAAATGTTCTTTCTGGTGTCATCATTAAAAACTTAAATAGTAAAAATGAATCTTCAACTGATTTTAATGGTAATTTCAAAATTGAAGTTCACGAAAACGATGTCTTACAATTTGTAAGCCTCAATTATGAATCGCAAAAAGTTTTAGTTGAGAAACAAAAAAATATTTCAGTTTCCCTTTCTCAAAAAGCAGTAATTATTCCAAATAGTAATGATAAAATAATTGTAAAAAAGCCAATTATTTATCTTTATCCAACTGAAGAAACCGAAGTCGCATTACAGTTTAATTTCAAAGGTAAACTATTAACCACTTTTCCTAAATATGAAAATAAATGGCAAGTAATAGTATCTCCAAATGGTCAAATATATGACACTAAAACCAAACGAAATTATAGTTCATTATTTTGGGATGGAGAAATTAATTTACCAAACGAACATTATCAATATGAAGATGGTTTTGTTATTGAAAAAGAGAATCTAACTACTTTTTTCATAGAGAAATTAGAATATATGGGCTTAAATAATCAGGAAACAAATGAATTCATTCAGTTTTGGTTACCTATACTTGAACAAAATAAATACAATTTTATACATTTCTTAGTTAATGATGATTGCAATGAAATCTCAGTAAATACAATACATCCAAAACCAGAAACTTCTATTAGAGTGTATATGGAATTTTATAGCTTAGAACAACTTAAGATAATTAAAGAGCAAAAATTACCAAAAACTGAACGTAAAGGGTTCACCATTGTTGAATGGGGCGGAACTGATGTAACTAATAAAATTCAAAATAATGAATTATAAAATTCTAATCTTATTTCTTTTCTTTTGTTTCAAAATACAAGCGCAAGAAAAAAAAGATATCATTTCTGAGAATAAAATTGAAATAAGCTCAAAAACACAAACCATTTATATCCTTGGAGGAATTGCTTCTACCATTACAAAGAAAGATTTGGCTTTTTCTAAAAAATATAATATTCAGTATCATGATTTTGGTTGTCTAGCTCCTATTAATTTTGAAGAATATGAAAATAAAAATGCTATCGTTTTTGAAAAACTTAATTCAGAGCATGGAAAACATTGGCAAAAAGAAATAAAATCTTCGGCTATAGGCTTTGAAAAATGGACGAAAAAATAAAAAATATTAGTTTTAAAAATTTAGGGTACAATTATTGTTGAAAATTTATAAAAAAACAATGAGAATAGTATTCATAATATTAATTACCTTTTTTTACTCTTGCAAAAAAGAAGTTAAAACGACAGACAATAACGCAATTAAAATAAAAAATGAAAAATCTATTTCTGAAATTTCATCTAAGTCAAGCACTACTGACAGTATATTATTTTTAAATTTAAAAAGCTCATTTGACGATGAAACCATAAAATTACCTTGTAAATTAAATAAAAATGATATTTGTGTTACTATTTCTATAAGTTATGGTTGGCTAGCTTATGATGATCAATTTCACTATATTTTTTCAGACAACAAAAACATAAAAGCTTTTAAAGAAAAAATTCCTAAAGCATATTTAAAAGGAGAAAAATACAAAAGTACTATTGAAGAAATTAAATTAAATGATTTAGAAAAAGAAGAGTTATTAAAATCATTAATATCAAAACAAACTATCGATTTTCAAAACTACAATCAATCTGATTTTAAGAACAAAACAAATAAAGTTAGTGGTTGTTATATTACTGACAATAACGGATACAGTATTACTTTTATACAAAACAATAAATACAACTCATACTCTCATTATGCTCCTTTATTTTATTTAAAAAATTGCAATGATGGTACGGTTAACAAAGTAGTTTTAGAAAAATTTATTGACCTTTTAAAAATTTGGAATATAAAAATGTAAAAAGCATAGTTAAAAAACCATGCTTTTTTATATTTCTTTATTTCGACAATCTATAAATCAAACGAATAACAGCAAAAATTATAAGAATTACAGATAATGCAGTTTTCCAATTAAAACTTTCTTCATTCTCAACAGGAACATAAGATGGCTTAACTATATTATGCGTTTCATCAGGAATAAAAGAAGCACAACTTTCTTCAAAATCAGCTTGTTTATCTGTCAATCTACATAGTAAGCCTTGTTGGAAATCCATTTTTCTATTTTTACATAACATGCAAAACTTTACTTGCTCTTCTCTTGTCATTTTTTATAGTTTAAGAGCACAAAATAGAAATTATTTCTCAATTTCTTTTAATGAATCCATTTTTTTAATTTCTAAGAAACCTTTTAAATCTTCAAAATGTTCTTTAACACGTTTGTTTCCAAATTCGAAAACTTTTGTAGCTAATCCATCTAAGAAATCTCTATCGTGAGAAACTAAGATTAAAGTTCCATCAAAATCACGTAAAGCATCTTTTATAATATCTTTCGTTTTCATATCTAAATGATTCGAAGGTTCATCTAAAATCAACAAATTCACAGGCTCTAATAACAGTTTAATCATTGCCAAACGCGTTTTTTCTCCTCCAGAAAGCACTTTTACTTTCTTTTGAATATCATCACCTTGAAACATAAAAGCACCTAAAATATTTTTAATTTGAGTACGAATGTCTCCAACTGCAATTCTATCAATCGTTTCAAAAATAGTAGCATCACCATCTAGTAATGAAGCTTGATTTTGAGCAAAATAACCTATTTGGGCATTATGCCCTATTTCTACACTACCTCCATTAATTTCAATCTCTTTCATAATGGCTTTTATCATGGTCGATTTTCCTTCTCCATTTTTACCTACAAAAGCAACTTTTTCTCCTCTTTCTATAACAATGTTAGCGTCTTTAAAAATCACTTTATCACCGTAACTTTTATCTAAATCTTTTACCACAACTGGATATTGACCTGAACGAACAGAAGGTGGGAATTTTAATTTCAAAGCAGAGGTATCAACTTCATCAACTTCTATTGGTACAAGCTTTTCTAACATTCTCACACGCGATTGAACAGCGTCTGTTTTAGAAAAAGTACCACGAAAACGATCAATAAATGCTTGATTATCTGCAATGAATTTTTGCTGTTCATCATAAGCTTTCTGTTGGTGTACTCTTCTATCTTTTCTTAATTCTAAATAGTGAGAATATTTTGCTTTATAATCGTAAATTCTTCCCATTGTAACTTCAATCGTTCTATTTGTGATGTTATCCACAAAAGCTCTATCGTGAGAAATTACCATTACTGCTTTAGCCTGATTAATTAAAAAATCTTCTAACCATTGAATACTATCCATATCCAAGTGATTTGTTGGCTCATCTAATAAAATTAAATCCGGTTTTTTTAATAAAATCTTTGCAAGTTCTATTCGCATTCTCCAACCTCCAGAAAATTCAGTTGTAGATCTATTAAAATCTTTTCTTTCAAAACCCAATCCTTTTAAAACTTTCTCTACTTCGGCTTCATAATTAACTTCTTCAATAGCATAAAATTTCTCAGAAAGCTCAGAAACCCTTTCAATCAATTTCATGTAAGCATCACTTTCATAATCCGTACGAATTGTCAATTGCTCATTAATCTCATCAATTTCATCCTTCATTTTGAAAACTTCAGCAAATGCCTTTGATGTTTCCTCAAAAACAGTAGCATTATCTGCTGTTAATAAATGTTGTGGCAAATAAGCAATTACAGCTTCTTTTGGTGCCGAAATTACACCACGAGTAGGCTTGTTTTCACCTGCTACAATTTTTAATAATGTAGATTTTCCTGCTCCGTTTTTACCCATAAGAGCAATCTTATCGGTTTCATTAATTGCAAAAGTTACATCACTAAAAAGTGTTGTTCCACCAAATTCTACGGCAATATCATTTACTGTAATCATCTTTAAAAAGTTAAGAATTAGAAGTTAAATGTCTGAAAACATTAATAACAGCTAAAATTTTGAAGGTGCAAAGATAACGTAATAATTCAATTTGAAAATGCGCCAATTATAAAAATGTAGATACATTTACGATAGTCTAAATATTAAAATATTTACGAATCTTTAACAAGTGTATTTTGTTATAGCAGCACTTTCTTAGTATCTTTGGGAGAAATTAAATTAAACAGTATGAAAAAAATAGCATTAATTGCATTTACAGTAGCATTATTAGTTACAAGTTGTAAAAAAGAAGAAAAAAAAGAAACACCCGTTGAAGAAACTAAAACAGAAATAACAGGACTAAAAATCGTATCTGATTCTACAAAAGTGAATTGGACCGCATATAAAACTACAGACAAAGTTCCTGTTGGAGGAAGTTTTAAAGAAATAGCATTAAAAAATACTCAAAACGGAGAAACACCAGAAGCTATTTTAGAAGGAGCTTCATTTTCAATACCTGTTAGTAGTGTTTTTACAAATGATCCTATTAGAGATGGAAAATTAAAAGAATTTTTCTTTAGTGCTTTAAAAAATACTGAAGCTATTGGAGGAACTTTTAATTTTAGAGATGGAAAATGTTTTTTAACCCTTACTTTAAATGATGTTACTAAGCAAATGGAAGTTTCTCATGAATTTACAAATAATAAATTTTCAGTAAATTCAATTATTAATCTAGAAGATTTTGGAGCTCAAGACGCTATTGCGGCACTTAATAAAGTTTGCTTTGATTTACACAAAGGAGCTGATGGTATTAGTAAGACTTGGAGTGAAGTTGAAATAAAAGGATCTGTATTATTTGAATAATAAATAGAGTACAAAAAAACGTCTCTAAAAGAGACGTTTTTTTATATTTTAATTCCTGGAGGAAGCATCTCTTGATACTTTCTGTTTTTCCTGAAAAATTTAATTAATTTTAAATGAGTAGGAACCACTTTTAATTTTCTATCTTCTGCAATTGCTAGTACATTTTTAATAAAATCATTATGTAGTTCTTCATCTTCATTTTCATTTTCACAAAATTTGGTTAAAAAAATCTTTCGCTCTTGTAAGGAATATTCAATTGAAACAAGTCCAGAATCAGTAGTTATTTCAAATTGACGCAGTAATTCATTATCTTTAATCTCCATATTGGCTAATACTTAAATTTTAAATTAAAAGAAATGTGAAATTCTCAAAACACAATTAAAACCAAAGTTAACAATTAGAATGCAGAAATCAAAGTTTTTTAACTTTTAGTTAATTTATTCATATAAAAAATATAAGTAAAACAAAAAATAAAAGAATTGTGTTATTTTTATCCTAAAATCCTTTTAAAGCGTTAAAACAATGTCAAAAATCCCCGTTTACTTAATGCCTGGATTAGCTGCTAGTCCTACCATTTTTGAAAACATAAAATTACCAGAAGATCAATTTGAACTTTATTATTTAGAATGGTTTATCCCAAAAACTAAAGAAACACTTAGCGAATATGCTTTGCGAATGACAAAAGAAATCAAACATGACAATCCTGTTCTAATAGGTGTGTCATTTGGTGGTATTTTAGTTCAAGAAATGAATCTACTTATTCCAACAAAAAAAACAATAATCATCTCCAGTGTAAAATCAAACAAAGAAATGCCTACTAGAATGAAAATTGCAAAAAAAACATTGGCATATAAATTGATCCCTACAAGTTTATTAGCAAATGTTGAAACACTAGTGAAATATGCGTTTGGCGAGAACATTATATCGAGTAGATTGAAATTATATGAAAAATACTTAAATGTAAGAGATAAAAAATATTTGGATTGGGCAATAGAAAGTGTAATTTTATGGTCTAGAGTTACTCCTGACAAAAATATAATTCATATTCATGGTGATGCAGATGAAGTTTTTCCTATACAAAATATAAAAAACACCATACAAGTAAAAGGAGGAACTCACATTATGATAATCAACAAATACAAATGGATAAATGAAAATTTACCCAAAATTATTTTAGAAAACGAAAAAAATTAAATTATGAAGAACGGTGTTATGAAAAGAATTTTATTAATATGCTTTGTAATGATTATAAGCGCTTTATATATTCATGCTACAAAATCAAATATTAAACAGAAAGCTCATGTTGATTACCCAACTCAAATGACATTTTCAGGAGAAGAAGTACCAACATATATAGCAGATGTAAATGAACGACTAGATAGAGAAATGGTAACCAATATGAATTACCATACCAACACAACTCTTGTTATCAAAAGAGCCAATAAAGTATTCCCTGTTATTGAGCCTATTTTAGCTAAAAATGGTATTCCTGATGATTTCAAATATTTAGCAGTAATTGAAAGCAGTCTTGTGAATGCTGTCTCTCCTGCTGGAGCAAGAGGAGTTTGGCAATTTATGCCTACAACTGCAAAAGAAAAAGGAATGGAAGTTAACGATTTTATAGATGAGCGCTATAACCTTGAAAAATCAACGGAAGCTGCTTGTACCTATTTAAAGGAAGCTTATGCAAAATTTGGAAATTGGACATTAGCAGCAGCAGCATATAATGGAGGAATGGCAGGAGTATCTCGCCAATTAGAATCCCAAAAAGTTGCGAGTTATTATGATGTTTTACTAACAGAGGAAACAGCACGCTATGTTTATAGAATTTTAGCATTAAAAGAGATAATGAAAAATCCACAGAAATATGGATTTGAAATACCTGAACATACGTTATACAACGAAATACCTGTTAAAATAGTAGAAGTTGATTCTACAATAAATGATTTAGTTGACTTTGCAATCTCTCAAGGAATAAATTACAAAATCTTAAAAATTCATAATCCTTGGTTAAGAGATAAAAAACTACCCAATAAATCTGGAAAAAAATATCAAATTGAAATTCCGACTTCAGGATATTCTAAACCTAAATAAAGTTTATACTACTTAATAAAAAATTAAGTAAAAGTAAAAGCCCCAATTTTTTCTAAGTAAATTGGGGCTTTTTTAAGTCTTTGCTATTAAGAATTTGCCTATTTAACCGCAAAGACTGTTTCAATAATATAATCTCTTAAACCGTAGTAAAATTAATGCACTAAAAGCGAATAAAAAAAAATACTCGACAAGAAGTAATCTTACTCGTTAAAATTAAGAAATGATACAGAAAAACTATATTTTTTTTAACATTTTTAAGAAACTAAATCTTCTTCATTTGATCTTTCATCATCTTTATTTGTTCCTTAAGCATGCCATGTTTATCTAATTTTTTAGCTTCAGTGAGCAAATTATTAGCTTCCATTTTTCTTCTTTTTGTCATAGCGATTCCTGCCAACTGTAATTTAGCTAATGCTAAATCTTGATCCATAGACAATCCTAATTCTATTGCTTTTTTAAAGAACTTCTCCGCTTGCGTTAAATTAGTTTGAGAAAGCATTATCCCATTTAAGTAATTATAATATCCTTGTTGTTTTCTTACAAGAGCAGTTTCAGGATTAACAATTTTATCTAACCATTTCTTAGCTCCATCCATATCTTGTTTTCTCAATTTTAAAAAAGCCAATAAAATAAATTCATTCTTAAAATATAAAAAAACAAAAACAGTAGATAACAACAATAAGAAAATACCATTTCCTATATTACTCTCATAAAATTGGTATATTGCAAAAGCAATTATTAAGACGACTAAAACTAATTTGATATTTTTATTGAACATAACTATTTTTTTTGGTGTTGCAAAGGTAATAAAATCAATTAAAAATATTTTTAAAAAAGTACTTGCTATTGAAAAAAGACTTTGTATATTTGCACTCGGTTTTCTAAGGATGAAAACCACGAGTTAAAAAATTGATTTTATTTATATATTTTAAAAAATACAAGCAATGAGTAAGAGAACATTTCAACCATCAAAGAGAAAAAGAAGAAACAAGCACGGTTTCATGGATAGAATGGCTTCTGCAAACGGAAGAAAAGTGCTTGCTCGCAGAAGAGCTAAAGGAAGACATAAATTGACTGTTTCTAGCGAACCTAGACACAAAAAATAATGCTATTTTTTAAGCAACAATATCAGGTGTTACTATTTTTTTAGTAACACCTTTTTTTTAGAATTTAAATTCTACAACTACTTACAACATAATACAACTACTTACAATGCCTAAAGACAACTCCATCAAATCGGTTTTAATTATTGGTTCAGGTCCAATTGTTATTGGCCAAGCCTGTGAATTTGACTATGCAGGTTCTCAATCTGCACGTTCTCTTAGAGAAGAAGGAATTGAAGTTATCTTAATTAACTCTAATCCTGCAACAATCATGACAGATCCTTCCATGGCTGATCATGTATACCTAAAACCTCTTACCACTAAATCTCTTATTGAAATTTTAAAAGCACATCCGCAAATTGATGCTGTTCTTCCTACTATGGGCGGGCAAACCGCATTAAACCTTTGCTTGGAAGCTGATGAAAAAGGGATTTGGAATGATTTTAATGTAAAAATGATAGGTGTTGATGTAAACGCCATCAATATCACTGAAGACAGAGAACAATTTAAACAACTTTTAGAAAAATTAGGCGTTGGAGCAGCACCCGCAAAAACAGCTAATTCTTTCTTAAAAGGAAAAGAAATCGCTCAAGAATTTGGTTTCCCATTAGTAATTCGCCCTTCATTTACCCTTGGAGGAACTGGAGCTGCTTTTGTTCATACCAAAGAAGAGTTTGATGAAAAATTAACGTACGGATTAGAAATGTCTCCAATTCATGAAGTTCTTATTGACAAAGCACTTTTGGGTTGGAAAGAATATGAACTAGAATTACTTCGTGATAAAAATGATAATGTTGTTATTATCTGTACTATTGAAAATATGGATCCAATGGGAATCCATACAGGAGACAGTATTACCGTAGCACCAGCAATGACGTTATCAGATACTACATTCCAAAAAATGCGTGATATGGCAATTCTAATGATGCGCTCTATTGGAAATTTTGCTGGAGGTTGTAACGTTCAATTTGCAGTTTCTCCAGACGACAAAGAAGATATTGTCGCTATTGAAATTAACCCACGTGTATCTCGTTCTTCTGCATTAGCATCAAAAGCAACAGGTTATCCAATTGCTAAAATTGCTACAAAATTAGCTCTTGGTTATACTTTAGATGAATTACAAAATCAAATTACAAAATCTACTTCTGCTTTGTTTGAGCCTACATTAGATTATGTAATCGTAAAAATACCTCGTTGGAATTTTGATAAGTTTGAAGGCTCAGATAGAACTTTAGGCCTTCAAATGAAATCTGTAGGTGAAGTAATGGGAATTGGACGTTCATTCCAAGAAGCATTACACAAAGCTACACAATCATTAGAAATTAAAAGAAATGGTTTAGGAGCTGATGGAAAAGGATATAAAAATTACGAACAAATTATTGAAAAACTAACTTTCGCAAGTTGGGATAGAGTTTTTGTTATTTACGATGCTATTGCAATGGGAATTCCATTAAGTAGAATTCATGAAATTACAAAAATCGATATGTGGTTCTTAAAACAATATGAGGAATTATACACTTTAGAGAAAGAAATTTCTAACTATAAAGTAGACACACTTCCTAGAGAATTATTGCTTGAAGCAAAACAGAAAGGTTATGGTGACAGACAAATTGCTCACATGATGGGTTGTTTAGAAAGTCAAATATATAAATTAAGAGCAGAACAAAAAATAAATAGAGTTTACAAACTAGTTGACACTTGTGCTGCCGAATTTAAAGCGCAAACCCCTTACTACTACTCTACTTTTGAAGCTGAAATTGAAAGAACAGATGGTACTCGATATGTTCATAATGAAAGTATTGTAACCGATAAAAAGAAAATAATTGTATTAGGTTCTGGCCCAAACAGAATTGGTCAAGGAATTGAATTCGATTATTCTTGTGTACACGGTGTTTTAGCTGCCAAAGAATGTGGTTATGAAACTATTATGATTAATTGTAATCCTGAAACGGTTTCTACTGATTTTGATACAGCAGATAAATTATACTTTGAACCTGTTTTTTGGGAACATATTTATGATATTATCCAACACGAAAAACCAGAAGGTGTTATCGTGCAATTAGGAGGACAAACCGCTTTAAAATTAGCAGAAAAACTATCAAAACATGGAGTAAAAATCATTGGAACTTCATTCGATGCTTTAGATTTAGCAGAAGACAGAGGTCGTTTTTCTGATTTACTAACTGAATTAAATATTCCTTTTCCTAAATTTGGAATTGCAGAAAGTGCAGAAGAAGCTTCTATTTTAGCTGACACTTTAGATTTTCCGTTATTAGTTCGCCCTTCTTATGTATTAGGAGGACAAGGAATGAAAATTGTAATCAATAAGCAAGAACTTGAAGAGCATGTAATTGATTTACTAAAATCAATTCCTGGGAATAAATTACTACTAGATCATTATTTAGATGGTGCAATTGAAGCTGAAGCTGATGCTATTTGTGATGCAGATGGAAATGTTTACATAATAGGGATTATGGAACATATAGAACCTTGCGGTGTTCATTCGGGTGATAGTAATGCTACTTTACCTCCATTTAATCTTGGTGAATTTGTAATGCAACAAATAAAAGAGCATACTTATAAAATTGCCAAAGCATTAAAAACAGTTGGACTAATTAACATTCAGTTTGCAATTAAAGATGACACTGTATTTATTATTGAAGCAAATCCAAGAGCTTCTCGTACTGTTCCTTTTATTGCAAAAGCATATGGCGAACCTTATGTAAACTATGCTACCAAAGTAATGCTAGGCCATAGTAAAGTAACTGATTTTACTTTTAATCCGCAATTAAAAGGGTATGCAATCAAACAACCAGTATTCTCTTTTAGTAAGTTTAAAAATGTAAACAAAGCTTTAGGTCCTGAGATGAAATCAACAGGTGAAAGTATTTTATTCATCGACGATTTAAAAGACGATCAATTCTACGAATTATATTCTCGAAGAAAAATGTATTTAAGTAAATAAATTTTAAAAATCCCAATCATTTGATTGGGATTTTTTTATTTTACACAAGATTCTTCTTTTTATGATTAACAAAGAAAACTTATTATTTTTTTAACATATATTTAGAAAATATAGATCACTCTTATAATTAAAGACATTCAGTATTTTTGTAAATTAGCTATCTAATAAAAAAACATCAATGAGTCTCTTATTATTCTACGCGTTTATTTCTATTTTCTTTTCATTTTTATGTTCTGTTCTTGAAGCAGTACTTTTAAGTGTCACACCAACCTTTATTAATGTTAAAAAAAATGAAGGAAAATCTTTTGCTAGTGAGTTAGAAACTTTAAAAAAAGATGTTGATCGTCCTTTAATTGCTATACTTACATTAAACACTATAGCACATACCGTTGGTGCTATATTAGTAGGTGTACAAGCAAAAGTTGCTTATGCTGAAAGTTTTGGTAATTCAAGCGCTAATTTTTTAGGATTAACACTAACTGAAGATATGATGGTTGGAATTGTATCAACAATCATGACTATTTTAATCTTAGTAGCATCTGAAATTATTCCTAAAACTATAGGAGCTACTTATTGGAAACAACTAGCACATTTCTCTACAAAGGCACTTAGAGTTTTAATTTTTCCATTAAAATATACTGGTTTATTATGGCTCCTACAACTTACTACAAAGCTTATTGGAGGCAAAGGTCATCATGGTAGCATTTTAAGTCGTGAAGATTTTCATGCTATGGCAGATATGGCTCAAGAAGAAGGTGTTTTTCAAGAATCTGAAAGTAAAGTAATTAAAAACTTACTAACATTTAAAGATGTTCGTGCTAAAGATATTATGACACCTAGAACTATTATGAAAATAGAAGATGAAAATACAACTATTGAAGCATTTTTCTTAGAAAATTCTAATCTTCGTTATTCTAGGATTCCTGTTTATAACAAATCTTCTGACAATATCACAGGGCTCGTTTTGAAAGATGATATATTTAAAGAAATGGCATTTGGTAATGGCTCTAAGACATTGGCAGATATTAGACGAGATATTATGGTTGTAGGACGTAATTTAGCAATTCCTTACATTTTTGAACGATTGATAGAAAGTAAAAATCACGTAGCCTTAGTTGTAGATGAATACGGTTCCGTTAGTGGTTTAGTTACTCAAGAAGATGTTATTGAAACCCTTTTAGGGTTAGAAATAATGGACGAGAGTGATAGTGTTGCTGATTTACAACAATTAGCTAGGAAAAGTTGGGAAAATCGCGCTAAACATATGGGAATTATTGACGATAATAAAATCGAAGATTAACTCAAAAACTTCATTTCATCATCTCTTAAAAATATATTTTTTTAAGAGATGACTATTATACTTACATTTACTACAAATAAATTTTAATAATAAACTTGAACTTCTTCCTTTATAAAATTAATAATTTCATAATCTAGCTCTTTAGATTTTAAATTATGCCCTAATCCTTCTGTTAACAATAATCTGCTATTTTTAATAACTTCAGACAAGGTTTCAGTATATTTTGAATCAGTATCCTTATCGTCTTTATCATGTATTAATAAAATTGGAATTTCAATATCTTTTGAAAATTCTTTTGCAGAAAAATAAGAAGGATAATATCCTAATTCATGTTTAAATTGCTCAATAATCAATTTCATTGATTTAGCATTTAATGATAATAAATTTTTATAAAAAACAAAAAAATCACTTGCTTCTCCTGGTGCTCCCATTATAACTGCTTTTTTAATATCAATTTCTTTATTATCATGTAAAGCGTATTGAAGAGCAAAACCTCCTACTGAATGTGCAATTGCATAATCAACTGTTGTTATTTCTTTCAAAAAAGCATCCAAACAATTTTTATAGATTAAAAGATTTAATATTTTCCCTTCCGATAGTCCATGTGCTGGAGCATCAAAAGCATAAATAGTGAAATCGTCTTCTTTCATTTTTTCAATTATCTTTTTCCATCTAAAAGTATTACTTGCCCAACCATGTATTAATAAAACTTTTTTTGATCCATTTCCCCATTTATAAGCTTGCACATTTTTTCTTTCAAACTGAAACTGAAACATTTCTGCTGTTTCAAGAAACTTCAAATGATGAGGCAATACTTTTCTACTAAATGGATTACAAAATAATTCATATCCTTTTTGTTTTAATAATGATGGTTTTACGTATGCCAATATATTAAAATACACCCCTGTTAATTTTATTATTATTTTTTTCATATTTTTATTTTGATACCAATCGGTATTTTTTTATTTAAAAAAATTATATTTTATATATCTCTAAATGTCTTTTTAAATGTTTTGTAACTAATTTTATATCCATGTTATTATTATTTAATTTACTCATCATAATAGCTCCTTCCAAACTTGCAATAATAACTACAACTGTTTCTTCAATATTTATTTCAGGTTTTAATTGATTATGTTTTACTCCATTAATTAAAATTTTCTCAATTGCTCTTTTGATTGTGTCTAAAAAATATTTTGCCTTTAATCTTAAAACAGAATCTGTCTCATCAACTTCAATAGCTGTATTTAATAAAGGACAACCTCCTTTTATTATAGGGTTATTAGTATAAGAACAATAAAAATCAAGAATAGCATATAACTTCTCAAAAACATTTGCTCTGTTTTTTATTTTCTCATTCAGAGTTAACATCACCAGTTTTGACATATAATCTAAAGATTCTATTTCTAAAGCTTCTTTGTTTTCAAAATGTCTATAAATTGCGCCTTTTGTATAACCACAAGCTTCTGTTATTTCACTTAAGGACGTACTTTTATATCCTTGTGTATTAAACAAGATACTAGACTCTTTAATTATTCTATCTTTTGTAAAATCTGATTTTTTCACTTGACAAAGATACCGATTGGTATCAATAAAACAAAATAAAAATATTTTTTTCGCTTTTATTAAATAAAAAACTCCGAGTTATACTCGGAGTTTTTAGTTATTTATAATTATATTTTTACTTTATAATTTCAACTTTTTGCGTTTCTTCACTGTTAACGCTATCAAAAAAGCCTTGTTCACTCATCCAATCATCACTAAATACTTTACTCATATATCGAGAACCATGATCTGGAAAAATAACTACCACTACACTATCTTCTGCAAATTCTCCTTCTTCTCCAAATTGTTTTATTGCTTGCAAAGCTGCTCCAGATGTATATCCTACAAACAACCCTTCTTTTCTTGCTATTTCTCTTGCTGTATGAGCACTATCTTCATCTGATACTTTCATAAATTTATCAATCATATCAAAATCTGTAGCTGTAGGAATTAAATTTTTCCCTAAACCTTCAATTCTATATGGATAAATCTCTTTGTCATCAAATTCTTTGGTTTCGTGATATTTCTTTAAAACCGATCCAAAAGCATCAACTCCTAATATTTTAATATTTGGGTTTTTCTCTTTTAAAAATCTTGCTGTTCCTGAAATTGTTCCTCCAGTTCCACTACAAGCAACCAAGTGAGTAATTCTTCCTTTAGTTTGCTCCCAAATTTCTGGCCCTGTTGTTTTATAATGTGCATCAATATTTAAATCATTGAAATATTGATTTATATATATTGATCCTTTTGTTTCTTCATGCAAACGCTTTGCTACATTGTAATAAGATCGCTCATCATCAGCAGAAACATGAGCAGGACAAACATATACTTTTGCACCCATTGTGCGTAACATATCTATTTTATCCTTTGATGATTTTGAACTAACAGCTAAAATACAGTCATATCCTTTGATAATACTCACCATAGCTAGACTAAAGCCAGTATTTCCAGATGTTGTTTCAATAATTGTATCTCCAGGTTTCAGAATACCCCTACGCTCAGCCTCATTAATAATGTATAATGCGATTCTATCTTTCGTAGAATGTCCCGGATTAAAAGCTTCTACTTTAGCATAAAAATTACCTTCTATATTTTCAGTTACTCTATTTAATTTAATTAGAGGTGTATTACCAATTAATTCTAAAATATTGTTGTAGGCATTTATTTCTTCTTTCATAAAAACTAAATTAGTTGGGGAATATCATATCACTTTTTTTGAAGCCCCAAAACCCTGCAAATTTAACAAAAAAATTTAACTACTCCTTAATTTTCTCTAAATCTAATAAAAAACTAAATTCTTTAGCCACATCTTTAAGAGCTTCAAAGCGTCCTGAAGCACCGCCATGACCAGCATCCATATTAGTATTTAAAAATAATAAATTATTATTTGTTTTTACTGCTCTTAACTTTGCAACCCATTTTGCTGGTTCCCAATACTGAACTTGAGAATCATGTAGCCCTGTAGAGACGTACATATTTGGATAATCTTGAGCTTTTACATTGTCGTAAGGTGAATAAGACAACATATAATCATAGTATTCTTTTTCATTTGGATTTCCCCATTCGTCATATTCCCCTGTTGTTAATGGAATTGAATCGTCTAACATGGTTGTTACAACATCTACAAATGGTACCTGAGCTATAACTCCGTTATATAATTCTGGTGCCATATTTATTATTGCTCCCATTAACAATCCTCCTGCTGATCCTCCTTCTGCATATAAATGTTTTGATGATGTGTATTTTTCATCAATAACATATTTTGAACAGTCTATAAAATCTGTAAATGTATTTTTCTTTTTCAATAGTTTCCCATCTTCATACCATTGTCTTCCTAAATCTTCTCCTCCTCTAATATGTGCTATTCCAAAGATAAAACCTCTATCTAACAAACTTAATCTTGTAGTTGAAAAATAAGGATCCATCGATGCTCCATAAGATCCATAAGCGTATAATAAAAATGGATTTGATCCGTCTTTCTTAATTCCTTTTTTATAAACCATAGAAATTGGCACTTTTGTTCCGTCTGTAGCTGTTGCCCAAATTCTTTCTTCTACATAATTATTTTTATCAAATTTCCCTCCTAAAACCTCTTGTTCTTTTAATATTGTTTTATCTTTTGTTTCCATATTAAAATCTATAACTGATGATGGTGTTGTTAAAGATTGATATGCATAACGTAGAATATCTGTATCAAAATCAGGGTTTGTTGTAGTGTATGCTGTATATGTTTCACTTTCAAAAGGTAAATAGTAAGCTCCTTCTCCACTCCAAGGACGTATTTGAATTTTATTTAATCCGTTTGAACGTTCTTCAACTACTAAATATTTTTTAAAAATATCAACTCCTTCTAATAAAACATCATTTCTATGAGGAATAACTTCTGACCAATTTTCCATGGTAGTTTTTTGCTCATTTGTTTTCATCAGTTTAAAGTTAGTTGCTCCATCTTTATTTGTAACTATATAAAAACTATCTCCATAGTGTGAAATACTATATTCTAATCCTCTTGTTCTTTTTTGAAAAACTCTAAATTTTCCATTTGGATTATTAGCTTCTAATATTTGATATTCAGAAGTTAATGTACTACTAGAGCCTATAACTATATATTTTTTAGATTTTTCTTTATAAACAAATGTTGCAAAAGTATCGTCTTTTTCATGGTACACTTGTTCATCTTTATCAACGCTTGTATTTATAATATGCTTGTAAATCATGTCTGAGCGTAGTGTTTTTGAATCTTTTTTTGTGTAAAAGATGGTTTTATTATCACTTGCCCATGTACTTCCTCCTGTTGTGTTTTCAATTTTATCTGAAAGAATTTCTCCTGTTTCTAAATTCTTAATTTGTATTGTATATTGTCTTCTAGAAACTAAATCTACTCCAAATGTTGCCCATTTATTATCTTCACTTACACTTAATCCGCTTAAATTAAAATAAGAATGTCCTTTTGCCATTTCGTTACAATCAAACATAATTTCTTCTTTTGCATCTAGGCTTCCTTTTTTACGTGCATAGATTGGATAATCATTTCCTTTTTCAAATCGTGTTATATAATAATAACCGTTATAAAAATAAGGTACCGATGTATCATCTTCCTTAATTCTAGCTTTCATTTCTTTGAATAAATCATCTTGTAATTTCTTAGTATGAGCTGTCATTTTCTCATAATATTCATTTTCTTTATTCAAATAATCAATTACTTCTTTATCTTCTCTATCATTTAACCAAAAATAATTATCTGTACGAACATCACCGTGTTTTTCTAAAGTATGCGGAACAATTTTAGCTATAGGTGGCTGAATATCTGTTTTCATTTCTTCCTTTTTTTCTTTACATGAAGCAACAAAAATAAATGAAATTGAAGCCAAGTATGAAATTTTTTTCATGAAGTTATACATTAAAAGTTAACAGCTAATTTAGTATTTTTGTAGAAATAAAAAAATTAAAATATCATGTTTGGAGATATTATGGGAATGATGGGCAAAATAAAAGAAACCCAAGAAAAAATCGAAGTCACAAAAAAACGCTTAGATACTGTTTTAGTTGACGAACAAAGTAGTGATGGATTACTTAAAGTTACTTTAACAGCCAATAGAGAAATAAAATCTATAACTTTAAGTGATGATTTACTTCAAGACAAAGAAATGCTAGAAGATTATTTAGTGACTGTTTTAAACAATGCTATTAATAAGGCAACTAATGTAAACGAAACAGAATTAGCTGCAATAGCTAAAGACGGTATGCCAAATATTCCTGGAATGGATTTTTTTAAATAAAAAAGAGGATTTAAAAAGTCCTCTTTTTTATTATTATACTATTTCTTTAACAAATACTTTATTACTGTTTCTGCCGCATGAAGTCCAAATAATGCTGGCATCCAACTATTTGTTCCGTAAAATGATTTTTTAAAGTTAGTTCCATCTGTTAATTTAACACTAGAAGCATCTGGTCTTTCAATAGAGTAAACTGCTTTTACACCTTTATTTATACCTTCCGCTTTTAAACGTTTACGCATATTTTTTGCTAACGGGCAATATTCGGTTTTACTAATATCTCTAACAGTAACTTTACTAGCTTCATATTTCCCACCAGCACCCATATTACTTATTACTCTTACTTTTTTACGTTTAGCAGCAACAATAAGGTTTAATTTCGGTGTAACACTATCAATACAATCTAATACATAATCAAATTCAGGTGTTACTAGCTCAAATGCTCTTTCTGGAGAAAGAAATTCTTCTATTCTAGTAAGTTTTAATTCTGGGTTAATGTCTAGCAATCGATCTCCTACAATTTTTACTTTTGGTTCTCCAACTGTTGAATGCAAAGCTGGTAATTGCCTGTTAATATTTGTAATATCTACTGTATCACCATCCACAATTGTCATTTTTCCTACTCCTGCTCTTGCTAAAAATTCGGCAGCAAAACTACCTACTCCACCTAATCCAACAACTAAAACATTTGCATTGGTTAATTTATTTATTCCTTCTTCTTTAAATAATAATACTGCTCTTTCTTGCCACTTTGCCATGTTCTCTTTAATATTTAAATTTTAAATGTTTATAGTTGACGACCAAAAACATTCACATAATTATTTTCTATATTACTTTTCAATTCATTCAAATTCATTTCCTTTATTAATCTCGCTTTTTCATAAACTTCAACAATTGTTTCTTCTATTGTATCTGTTTCTAAGAAGAACTTATCATCAGGAACACTTTTAAAAACATTAATTAATTCAGGGTTTCTTAATAAATATTTACCAAACGACAAATAAAATCCGTTATCCAAAAGAGACTTTGCTACTTGTTCATTTTTTGAGAAACCGTGGATAATCATTGGGTTTTGAATATTCATTTCTTTTTTAAGCCTGATTATTTCTTGATAAGCCGCAACACAATGTAGAATAATTGGCTTATTTGTTTTTTTTACTAATTCTATTTGCTTCTTAAATACCTCTATTTGCATTTCTAAAGAGATTTCTATTCTTTTATCTAATCCACATTCTCCAAGAGCTAAACATTCTGATAATTGTAATTTTTCTTCAATACATTTCAAATCTAACTCAAGCCTTTCTTTTTTAATATACCAAGGATGGATTCCAATAGAATAATGTAAAATATCTGCTTTAAATTCCCAAGGGTACTGATTTACAACTTCTAAAATAGAACTATCATTTAAGGAAGAATGTGTATGTAAATTAACATATTTCATTAATCATGATATTTTTTAACACCAGCTTCAATAGCTATGTCTAAATCATTTTCCAATGGCACTATAGGACACGAATATTTATAATTATAGGCACAATAAGGATTGTAAGCCTTATTAAAATTAATAATAACTTTATCTGAAGTTGGAATTCTCATATCAATATAACGTCCTCCAATGTAGCTTTCTTTCCCACACGTTAAATCTGAAAAAGGCAAAAACAAATAATCTTTAAAACCTGGTTTTCTAGACAACTCTATATTCTGATACACATTTAACATATAATCATTTCCATCTATTTTAAAATGTAATTCACCATATTTTTTATACATAGGTGTTCTATCTGTAGAGGTTTTCATTTTAAAGGGTTTTTCTTTTTTTACTTTTACAAAAACTGCCTCTACAATTAATTTTTCATTTACAGGATAAAAATCTAATGTTTTAAAATATAATCTATCTTCGTCTGTTAAGGGACTTTTTAATGAATCTGCAAATTCCTGATTCATTTGCTCCTGAAACTCATAAGCCTCTTTTACTTCTGCATTTTGAGCTATAGTGAAATTAAAAATCAATAGAATAATGAGATATTTATACATAATTTATTTTTTGCAAAAATATATATTTTATCTAATATTATTTTCATTATTTGATTTTGTACCTTTGATTTTTAAGCAAAACCATGTTAAAAAGAAGCCTTCAAAAATACATTAACAACTTTAGAGGATTTTCAAGAGAAATTTGGATTCTAACTTTAGTCACTTTCATCAATAGAGCAGGAACAATGGTTTTACCATTTCTATCTAAATATTTAAATGAAGATTTAGGTCTTAGTTTAAATCAAGTAGGTTGGATTATGGTAAGTTTTGGTTGTGGCTCTATGTTAGGATCATGGTTAGGTGGTAAATTATCAGATAAAATCGGTTTTTACAAAGTAATGATATTCAGTCTTCTAACAAGCGGTCTCATGTTTTTTGGATTACGTCATATTACTACCTATGAAGGCTTATTAGTTGCCATTTTTTTGATTATGACAGTTGCTGATATGTTTAGACCTGCAATGTTTGTTTCTCTAGCCGCTTATGCCAAACCAGAAAACAGAACAAGAGCTTTATCTTTAGTTAGGTCTGCAATTAACTTAGGTTTTATGGGTGGACCAGCAATTGGTGGATTAATAATTCTTAATATAGGTTACAAAGGTTTGTTTTGGGTTGATGGCACTACTTGTATTATTGCAATTCTAATTTTTTGGCTAAAAGTCAAAGAAAAAAAGAAATCAGAATATTTAAAAGAGAATCAAAATAATGATATAATAGTTCCTTCTGTTTTCAAAGACACTCCTTTTATTATATCATTATTTATTTGTTTAATAACAGGTATATTATTTTTTCAGCTTTTTACAACATTACCTATATATTATACGAAGCAATTTAATTATAATGAATTTGAAGCTGGCTTACTCCTCTCTTTTAATGGCTTAATGATTTTTATATTCGAAATACCTTTAATTAATTATTTACAGCGAAAAAAGATAAATGAAGTTAAGCTAATTACTATTGGAACATTAATTATGTCTATTTGTTTTTTCCTTCTATTAATAAATTTTTGGTCAGGTATTTTAATTATTATGATTTTCTTTATGACTTTTGGAGAAATGTTAGCCTTTCCATTTTCTAATTCTTTTGCAATGAGTCGAGCACCTAAAGGACATGAAGGACGCTATATGGCTGTTTTTTCAATGAGCTATAGTTTAGCCCATATTCTCTCAGCCAAAACCGGTTTTGCAATTATCGATGCTTATAAAAGTTATCAATATAACTGGTTTTTTATGGGAAGTTTAGGTTTAATTGGAGCTATTCTTGGCTATTTAACTCTAAAACTAATAAAAAGGGAAAGCAATAAAGTATAAAATTATTTTCCCTTTTTATTAATAACTATTTATTCTTTAATTATTTTAAAACTTTCATGAACATTATCAGAATTAATTGAAACAATGTAAGTTCCTTTAGATAAATTAGAAACATCGACAATCTCTATTGATGAACTAATTTTTGTTTTCATTACTTGTTTACCTAATAAGTTATGTATACTAACATTTAACATATTTTCATCTTTATAAGAAATCACAAATGAATCTTTTACTGGATTAGGATATAATTTGAAATTAGAAAAATTAACACTTAGATTACTAAAAGTATTCACATCCATCCCATAAAGAAAGTTAGATGATGTTGCTTGTGATACTCCTACTAAGATGGTTTCTCCTAGAATTACATCTGTTGAAATAAAAAGACCTCCAGCTAGTGAGCTTGTTGCTCCAGCAGGACTTGAATTATTAGCACAAAATCTTGCAGTTGCATTTGATGTTGTTGTTATTGAAATTGTAGATGTAAGTGTTTTTGTTATTGGATCTACAACATAAATAGATATACTTGCTGCTCCACAATAAACATTTATCCCATCCGTAGTCATAAATCTTGTACCTGACAGACCAGCTACTTGAAATATTTCAACAAAAGCTCCTGTATTACTTAAAACATAAATATTATTTGATTGCCAAGCTGAAACCCAAAATTGATCATTAATAAATACAACTCCTGCATTCCCAGCCGCTCCAATAGATGCTCCAATATCATACAAAAATTCTGTTGTTAAAGTCGAAAATTAACATTATTAGAATGGGAACCACACTGATTTTCAACATTTGGAGCTATGTCTTCCATTTGACTATAACCAAATAAGGAAAATAACATTACACTCAATAAAAAGGAGTTTTCTCTCATAATAATTAAATTTTAACATTCTAAATCATTATTCGACAAACGACTACATTAACCACCATAAAACAATTAATTCAAAAACTTAAAAAATAGTTAAATAACTATATAAATAGTTGTATAACTAAAAAAATAGTTATACGTTTGATATATCAAAATATTTTTTATGCAAAAACTCACAAATAAAGAAGAAGAAATCATGCAAATTTTATGGAAGTTAAAGAGAGCTTTCGTGAAAGATATTCTTGAGGAAATTATTGAAGACAAACCTCATTACAATACTTTATCTACTATAGTAAGAAACCTTGAGGAAAAAGGTTATGTCAGTTATACTGCTTATGGCAAAACACATCAATATTTTCCAATAATTTCTATAGAAGATTATAGAGCGAAATTCATGAATACTGCTATTGAAAATTATTTTAATAGTTCGTACAAAAATTTAGTTTCTTTTTTTGCTGAAGAAGAAAAAATTTCGGCAGATGAACTTAGAGAAATATTAGATATTATTGAAAAAAGGAAGTAATTATGGAAAATACTTTTCTATATCTTTTAAAAGTAAACGGTTTACTAGTTGTATTTTTTTTGGCATATTATTTTTTACTCCGAAAAGAAACATTTTTTCACAGCAATCGTTGGTTCCTTCTAATTGGAATTATCAGTTCTTTTGTATTACCATCGCTTTTATTTACAAATATTGTTTGGATTGAAGCGAAACCAATAGCAAATGAAACCATAAATAATCTATTACCAATAGCACATGATTCATCTATTTCAAATATTGAAAAAACAAATCATTTTAATTGGTATCAGATATTAGCATATATTTATTTTATTATTAGTTCTGTTCTATTATTCAAACTGTTTATTGAGATAATCTCTTTCTTTAAAATTGTAAAAAAAGGACAAAAAAGCAAATTAGAAACCATAAAAATTATAGAAACTAATGAAAATCATAATCCTTTTTCATTTTTCAACTATTTAATATATAGTAAATCCAATTTTACTGACGAAGAACTAAAATATATTTTCATCCATGAGAGAGTTCATATTGAAGAAAAACATAGTATTGATGTATTACTTTCAAAAGTACTTTGTCTACTATTTTGGATTAATCCAGTAGCTTGGTTATACAGAAAAGCAATACTCGAAAACCTAGAATTTATTGCTGATTATAGAACTACAAAAATTACTAACAATCCTTATAATTATCAAAAAACATTATTAAAAACAATCAATAATAAAAATCAATTATCAATCACAAATCAATTTTATCAATCATTAATCAAAAAACGAATCGTTATGTTAAACACCAATCAATCAAACAAGAAAAATCTTTGGAAATATTCCATTGTAGTTCCTTTCCTAGTTGCTTTTGTATTTTTTTTTCAAATTGAAACTATAGCGCAAGAAAAAAAACAAAATCCTGAATCAAAAAACATCGAGAAAAAATCAAAAACTGAATTTGAAATTAACAAAAACACTACCGATAAAAGCCTTAACGAGATAATCTCTATTTTCAAGAACAAACACAATCTTAATTTAGAGTTTAATACCGTAAAAAGAAACAAAAACAATGAGATTGTAAAAATAAAAGCTTCTTCAAATATCGGTAAAACTTATAATTCAGTAATCGAATTAGAAAATAAAAATGGTATTTCTCCTTTTATTATAAATATAAAAGAAGATAACTATAACAATAAGAACGTAGTTTTTACAAACACGGAAAGTTCATCTATAAATATTCAAAAAAACAAAATTTCTAGCAATGAAGATAGTAACATTACGAACTATGGAAAATGGAAAGTAGAAAAATATTTAAAAGATGACAAACCTGTATTATTTGTTGTTAATGGAGAAAAATTAACTCCTGGATCAAACATCAAATTAGATAAAGGTTTTGCTGTTATTCATTCAAAGGAATTAAACGCAGAAGAAGCTAATAAAAAATATGGTAGTCAAGGAAAAAATGGAGCTTATGAATTAATAATAGAAGAGATGAGTAATTTCTCTAATTTCCCAAGTCCTCCAAGCTTTCCAATACCTCCATCTCATCCTTATAAAAACTTAAAAACACCTCCAAGTCCTCCTGAATTCCCTAATATCCCTGAACTTCCTTCAAATCTTGATGATGAAAAAGAAATGAAGAAATTTGACAAAAAAATGAAAGATTTTGAAAAGAAAATGGAAAAATTAGAACCTCAAATAAAGAAATTTGAAAAAGAAATGGAAGCTTTTGAAAAAGAAATGGAGGCACATGAACCAAATATAGAAGCCTATGAAAAGGAAATAAAAATTTATGAAGAGCAAATGAAGATATATGAAAAAGAAATAGAAAAACATCTAAAAAAACTCGAAAATAAAAATTAATAATCTAAAAAAACAACCTATAATAAGGTTGTTTTTTTATCTATATTTGTCAAAAAAATAAACGATGTATAAATTATTGGCTAAACTAAACAAAGCTTTATTACCAAGTTTTACTAAACAAGGTTTAGACCCTATTAAGGCTAAAAAATGGCAAAAAGCAATTATAGCTTATCGTTATTATATTACTATAAAATCTCTAGATTAATAAGTTAACGCTGCAAAAATATCTTTCCCTTTCAATTTCTCTCTTCCATTTAAAAATGAAAGTTCCATTAAGAAATTACATTGCACAATTTCGCCACCCAATTTTTCCACTAATTCGCAAACTGCTTTTGCAGTTCCACCTGTTGCCAAAACATCATCATGAATAAGAATTCTTTCTCCTTTTTGGATAGCATCTATATGTATTTCAAGATTATCAGTTCCATATTCTAACTCATAAGAAGCCGAAATAGTTTCAAAAGGTAATTTTCTTGGCTTGCGAACAGGAATAAAACCTGCATTTAATTTTTGAGCTAATAACATCCCAAAGAAGAATCCCCTACTCTCAACACCTACTACTTTATCAATCTTTTTTTCTTTCAAATCATTGATTAACAACTGCAAACAAGCCTCAATTGCCTCATGATTAGCTAAAAGAGGAGTTATATCTTTAAAAACAATTCCTGGCTTTGGAAAATCCTGAATATCACGGATATAATTTTCAATATTCATTTTCTATATTTTTTTATCATTTGAGTTTGCAATTTACACAATTATATCTATATTTGCACCCTCAATAACAAAGCACATAATTTATACTTTGTTAAGTAAATTGGCCTCGTGGCGCAACTGAATAGCGCATCTGATTACGGCTCAGAAGGTTACAGGTTTGAATCCTGTCGAGGTCACTGAAAATGCTTACAAAGGCGTGAAAGATATACTTAAAAAGTATAACTATCACGCCTTTAGCTTTTTATAACCTTTTTAAAACTTAAAGCTTTATGTTAGAAAATAAAATTTTAATTAATAACTACCCAATTAACTACCCAATAAAAATGAATGGGAAGCTTTCATATAAAGTTAAAATAAAAAAGGACCATATAAGAGTTGATGGTACTTGTGCTATCTATGTACAATGTTTTCTTAATTCAAATAAAAAAATGTTTCCTGTAAACATTTCAGTAAAACCATCTGAATTTGATGATCTAAAACAAAGAGTAAAGACCTCAAATAAAAATTACAAGGATTATAATATCATAATTGAAAAATTGCTTTCTCAAATTCATGAAATAGAATTAAATTATAGATTAACAGGAATGGCCTTGACCATGGAAAATTTAGTTCGTGAACTAACTAATCCTACATCATGGATAGATTTTATTCAGTTTTGGGATGAAGAACTTGTAAGGCAAAAAGGAATAATTAAAGATTCTACACTCAGACAACAACGATCTGCATTTTCTAAACTCAAAGAATACAAGGAGACAATTTATTTTCATGAATTAAATGAAGAGTTTTTCGAAGATATTTTGAAATGGCTTAGAACAACTAAAAAAAACGGTAAAAACACAATAGCATCTTTTATAAAAAACTTTAAGAAATACTTACATATAGCTCAAAAAAGAGGTATAAGAACACCTTTATCTTTTGATGATATAAAAACACCTTCTTTTAAAGGAAATAGAACATTTCTTGATGCATTAGAAATAACCCAATTGTATAAATACTATAATTCTGAATTCATTAACGAAACTCATAAAACAGTAATTGCTATGTTTTTATTTTCATGCTTCTCTGGTTTAAGAATATCAGATATTTTGCGGTTTGACAAAGAAAATATTATTGGTGACTATATTGTTTTTGTGGCTCAAAAAACTGAAAAATTGCAACGTATAACCTTAAACAATTCAGCAAAGAAATTCTTAGAAGGGAATCTCATTTTCAATAACAAATTCACAGGAGAATACATAAACAGAACTTTGAAAGATATTTGTAAAATTACTGGTATAAAAAAACGTGTGTCTTTCCATGTGGCCAGACACACATTTGCTACTAATTTCTTGATATCTGGAGGAAGAATAGAAGTTTTGCAAAAAATACTAGGGCATTCTAAGATTGAAGAAACAATGATTTATGTACACATTGTAGAATCGATATCAAACGAACAAATGTTTAATCTTGATGATATTTTAAATATTAATGCTCTCTAAAATCATTTTAAGTTCATTAATCTTGTTAGATGTTTCAGTAAATTCTATAGAAACCAATCTATATCTTTGATTGTCTAAGTAAATTGCTTTGGCTTTATAAATTCTAGCTATTTCTGGTTCTGTAAAAGCTCCGACAATTTCACAAGAAGAAGCACTAAGTCTAAATTTCAACCATTTTTTCCAAAAAGAATCATGTATTCCTTTATTTCCTTCCATTTCTAAGCTATATCCTTCTTCAGTTGTATTTGAAATATAAGGAGCATTTATTGGAGCATAAATCATTAACCCAGTACCTTCTTTGTTTTCTAAATCTTCAGATAAATTGGCAGTTACTTCATTATTAGGAACTAATTTAAATCCATTATGTAATTCTTTTGTAAATGAACTTACTGCTATATCATTAATTGATATAAACAAAGATGCATCTTCATTATTCGCATATTTTAGGACAAAGGAAGAATTAGCTGCTAAATCATAAGAAGACCTTACCATTGATTTTTCAATAATTACAGGTTTTTCATTAATATCAATGTTTTCATTAAAATTTAAGGTAATGGTTTTTTTAAAATCATCTATATCTACATCAAGATTAAACAAATTTTTTAGATTATTAATGTAGGAACCAACACTCCATTCGGGTAAGAATCTGCCAAGATTTAGTGTTGGATGCATGAAAGTATACTCTTTAGAAATATCTGGTGTAAATCTAATGTAATAATCAACTGGCATTTGTTGTTGTGGATTGAAATAATGAAATTTCAAATCTCCTGTAACAGCTACTTCAAATGTTCCTTGAACAATATTATCTCCACCATTAACATCATCAAAACTTCTTTTCCAAACATCTACAGCAGTAATAGTTATATCTCCAAATATTTGCAGTTTAATTTTTTTTGAAGCATCTGAAACTGATAAGTCTTGCTGTAATTCAAAATAGTAGAAAACGATATAATTACCTGGAGCTAATCCTGTGAAATTTTCATTTTTTCTATAATTTAAATATGGACCAGAACTAAACTCAAACCATGTAGGCTGATCAAAAATAACATCGGTTGTTGGAAGGTATAAATTAGTTTTGCACATATTATTATTTTTAGAAAAGAATAAAATTTTCTTAACTAATTCATGGTTTACAAAATCTCCTTTTATTTTCCAATTAATAGATTCAAAAATGTAAAATAGAGGTGATAATAAATAAACTTGTGGTGCAGCAACATTCTTTTGTTCTACTGAAATTATTGAATTGACAATATCTACATCATAAGTGTTTTCAACAAATACTCCAGATAGAGTTTCATCAATATCGAAAAGATTTATATAATTTTGAAATAGATACCAAGGATCATCTAGTTCTAAATCTGTTCCAAATTTATTCTTCCAATACATGGAAGGAAACTGCCATCTAATTTCTGGAAAAGATTTATCTAAAAAAGGTAAAGGATATGTTTCCCAATAAGAAACGCCTGTTAACACAGAATCTGATATTTCAGAAAAGGGTTCTGGATCTGTTTCATCTGGAATAACAGATACAATTGGCATAAATTCTGAAATCTTTTTATTAATTACCGTTAATAGTTCAGAATTATACTTTAAGTTGCATTTTCTAAATCCATTTAAAACAGATAATTGTTGTAGTTCTCCATAGTATTTTACACCAAGTTCGAGTACTGTTACTGGAATTATTTTCTTTTTATTGATGGAGGTTATATCTGAAGAACCAAGAGCTTTCTTTGTATTTTCATTTTCTATAATTAGAAAAGGTGCTGTTGAATGAGTTACTTTAAATTCTGAAGACAAGGAATTATTCTCTTTTTTTAATCTAAGAGTGTCTTTTTGAAAATTAAGTTCGATATTATTTGCAAAAATTTTAATGATGCTCATATTAAATATTGATTAGTTGTAATGTTGCATTTGTTCCAGAAGGACCATTTAAATTATTACTACTAAAACTATAGCTTGTACCTGGAACTAAATCAAATTCAAATTCATAAACCCCTGATTCTGTAAAATCCTGTTGATGTAATAAAGTTGCAGGAGCAGGATATACATTTGTTAAATAAACTCTAAAGAAAAATAAAGCATTTAAAGGCTCACTAGTTGGAACATCTACAATTATTCTTAATCTCTTATATACATTTGGAACAATCCACGAACCATGACCAGTATTATTTTCTATAGTTGCATACAATTCTGGTTCTTCACTTACAATGGTTGTCGGAGAAAAAGAGTTTTCAAAAGGAAGGCCTTTTTTAAATGTAAATTGTAAATCTTCATCATATATATTCAATCTACTTTTAAAGTTTGTACTTTTCTTTGTTGAAGTATTTATTGGTAGATAATTAGAACCATTTTTAAAAAAGCAATCGAGACTTAAAGCTATTTGATTAATAATGTCTTTTTCTAAAATATTTAAATTACCTGTATTAATTTTATAAGTACCTGTCTCATCAATAGAGTAAATTTTAAAATCGTTATTAGTAGTTTCATAAGTTTCAACTTTATAACCAGAAGTGTTTTCTAATTCTCCATCAAAATAGGCTGGAATGTAATAACCAAAATTATTTCTAAAAATTATTTCTACTATATCAAAGTTAGGCAATCTTATAATATTATATGTTTTACTTTGAGTTTCAGAACCAACAGTTATTTCAACATTTAAGTATAAATTATCATAAACAATAGTAACATCATTTAAATCTAAAGTAAATAAATAAGCTTTTTTTCCAGAAAAAGTTGCAACCGAAGTTGTGTACAATATATTATTTAATTCATCTTTAACATTAATCAAAATTGATTCATCTGAAGCATTTACAAAAAATGGAATTACTAAAATTCCATTTTTTGAAATTCTTAATATTTCTGGTTCCAAACCTAAAAACGAAATTTTATCGTTATCATTGAAAATTACAGATTTTAAATTGTACATTATATAAAAATCTGGCATTCCTAAAAAATCAATTAAAGAATCATCATCTATTAATCTTTCCTCAATTATAATCTTAATTTTTTTAATCAAATGAGTTTGTTCTACTAAGCTTGTAGAAAAAGGAATTAGCTCTGGGTTGAAATAAGCATTGTATAAAAAAATTAAATCTTTATTAGCTGTATAATCATCCTGTCTAGACCATCCTTGTTCATCAAATAATACATCATTGATGTATATTTTTGCTCTAAAATAATAACCATCTCCATTCGTAGAAGAAACACTTATGGTAGTATTGTTACCATCTAATAAAATTGAATTTTCTGTGGGTACATTTGAAATTGTTATACTCATGATACAGTTCCGTTTTGTGTTGATTGGTTTATTTCTTCGCTCATCTCGTTAAGAGCTTTAACATCTTGATAGCCTATATTTAATTTTGCCATAATTCCAGAAGACAAAATGCTATTTAATTGATTTATTGCTTGAAAAAGCATAGCTGAATCATTTAAAGGTTGATTTGAATTATCTTGAACTACTCCAGAAGAAACTTCACCACCATCTACAAAACCACGCAATTTCCTTTGTCTGTTATTTTCTAACCAAGATATTGTATCTGCAAATTGTGGATCTTGTGTCATTACTTCTGGAATGACATATTCATTTTTATGCACATAACCAGTAACAGGTCCATATTCATCATTTCCTAGTGCTGGTTTTGTTCCAGTAGCTCCACCATAGAAGAATTTAGGAGTTTTTACAGAATTTATTTTTTTTGCAGCTGATAAAACATTTGCAACAGCAACAGCCGTTCCAGCAACTTTTGAAATCACATCAAATGGAGAAGGAAGTGTTGATTCTTGTTCCCAAATTCGTGCAACTGCTAAACCTTGGGATATTGCAACTGTAGCCAATGCAGCTGCTTTTCCTGCTGCTGTATTTTCTCCTAGTAGTTTAGCTATATTAGAGAATAATACTCCATATTCAGCAAGTTTAGCATCACGCTCAGCTCTTGCAATTTGAATTTTAGCTTGAGCTGTTTTTTCGTCTAAATCTTTTGAAAGAAAAGCAAATTGTTGTTCAGTAATAAATCCTTTTCTTTTTCTTTCTACTAAATCAGCATATTCTCTTTCATATTGTTGATCTATCCTAATTCTTCTTTCTTCAAATTCATTTTCAGCATTTATAAGTTCAATTTCTTTATCCGCAATTAACTGTTCTGCTTTTCTTTCTTTTTCTTGAAGTTCAAAGTTATTTTTTAATTCTTGAGTTCTTCTTTGAAATTCAAGGTCTAATTCTTGATTTTTTAAATAATATTCAATATTTAAAGCTTCAAGATTAGCATTTAAAACTTCTTGCGAAGTACCTTCTAATTCTGCTTTTGCAATTAAATCGGCTTTTTTACGCTCTAATTCTTGGTTATTAAATTCTATTTGAGCATTACGAATAGTATCTAATTTATCTTCTTCAGCTGCTAAAATTTCTGGAGTTAATTGCTTTTCTTTATTTAGATTTTCTTTAATTTCAAAAAGATATTGGTCTAATTGAGCTTTTGCTAATCGTGCTTTTGCATCAGCTAGTTCTTTGGCTAACTTATAAGATTCTCTAGCTTCTTTTTCTTCTAGTGCTTTACGTTTTTCGTATGCTTTTTGTCTTTTATCTGCTTCTTTTTTATCAGCTTCTTCCTTTGCTAGTCGCTGTTTTTCTAATTCTGCTTTTATTAAAGCAGTATTTTCTGCTTCTTTCTTTTTAATAGCTTCAGCTTCTTCAGTTTTTACCTTAAGTTCTACCTCTTTATTTTTAAATGAATCTAAAGTTTTTTTAATTTTTTCAATATCAAAACCTAGAGCTTCTAATAATGGTCCCACATTATCTACAATAGCTTTAATAGTATCAATAATTTTATTTTGAATTTTACCAAAAGTCTCAAAAACGATACTACCTAAATTTAAAAACCCTTTTTTAACAGCATCAATAGCACCACTAAAATCTCCTTGAAATAATTTAGTAACAACATCTATAACTGTCTTTATTCCATTGGAAAAAGCCTTTAAAATACCTCCTATTAATTCAAAAGCAGTAACTACAGTTGCTTTTGTATATTCCCAAGCATTAGAAAAAACAACTCCTACTAAATCAATAAGAGGTTGAATGTCTTCTTTTAAATCAGAGATATAATCTAAAATAGAAGTCATTGATTCTGTTGCACTTACTTTTATTCCTGTCCAAATATCTCCAAAACCTTCTATTTCAAAAAGTTTAGACTGTGCTTTGTTATATTTTTCTGTTGCTTCTTGCAAAGCTAATTGACCTTTTGCTGTTTCTGATAAAGCACGTGTAGAAGATTGCTCTAGTACATCAAATATTTTAGCTGCACCTCCAGCATCTTCCCCAGCACCTTTAAAAACGTCAGCTGTTAATTGTGCATATTGTTGTTGAGAAAGATTAGATTCTTTTGATTTTATTGCAATTTCTTCTAAGGCTTGTTTCGTTGTGGTTTGGCCTGTTCTAATTCTTAAAAGAATATCATCTGTAAAACTTGCACCAAAAGCATTTACTAAAGCATCACGTGTGGTTTTTGTTTGTTCTTTTAATGATAAATCAGCTTCTTTTAACGCATCAGGCAACTTATCAGTATATATACCTAGATCATATCCTGTATTTATTATATCCACAAACTCTTGAGCAGAATATCCTGCTTTGGCAAAAAATTCATCATACTCACCTAATGAAGATAAAAATTCGCTATTTTGAGCACCTCCATTTGCTAAACCTTGAGCAATAATATCGTTCGCTTCACTCATTGAAATTTTATATGTTTCAGAAAGTGATTTTGCTTTTTGTGCTATTTCGCTAAATTCTTTATCAAAAGTAGAAGCTGTAGCTTGTATTTCGTCTCTAACTTTTCCTATTTCGGAAGCACTTACACCTAATGCTCTAAGTTCTTTGTTTGAAACTTCTAATTTTTTATTAAAATCAAAAAGATACTTGGCACCAACAACTAATCCTGCAAGAGCTGCAATAGCTAAACCTATTGGAGAAGCAATAAATGCAAGCGTTGATTTAAGTAAACCGCCCATTCCTGCTTTTAGTTCTAAAATGCCTTGCTTTGCTCCTGATAGATCACCAGATGTTAATGAAGAATAGATGCCAGATAGAGCGCCACGAAGACCCCCAGAAATTTCTTTGGCATCTTTCATTGTGTTATTAGTAAGTCCAAGCTCTTGTCTATATTCTGCTTGTTTTACTTTTAAATTAGCCATTGTCGTGGTCAATTCTTTTGAATCCTGATCGTATGTTTCAGAATCTTTATTTAACAGACGTAATCTATTGCGAACTTGTGCCATTGCACCTTCAACACCTTTTAAAGAATTTTCTACTTCCTTTCCATTTACATAAATGGAAACTCTTCGTGTAACGTTATCTTTAGCCATTTCCTAAAAGTTTAAAATCTATTCTTGAAACAATTGATTCTGCTCTGGAACTACCTATTACATCGGCTAAATCTTCTACTAATCTGCCGTTTTCAATTGCATCTACTAAAAACTCTCTTGCTTTTAAACGAGTGTTTACCCCGTTTTTCTTAGAACCTTCAAAACCTACATGAAGAATAGGATAGATATAATATGGAGTTGAAATAGTAATTCTATCCAACAGCTCATTTTTAAAAACTGGTTTTACAGTAGATCTACTAGCCAAACCAGTTCCTTTATTTGTTTTGGATTTAATACTTGATAAAAGATTTCTCTTTAAACGATTAGAGAACTCTTTACCAGCCTTTTTTTCTAAAAGAAAGATGTCTATTTCACCTGCCATTGTTACTTTATTTTAAAGTAAAATTAAAGTGTGGTAGATCTAAAAAATAGGACAGAAAAAAACCACTCAATTGAGTGGTTTTATAGATTAATACAAAAAATTTAATCTAATATTATTTATTTATTATTTCTTCTTTTAAAAGTTTTATTATTTCTGAAATTTCTTCCTTGTAACTTTTTGAATTTAATTCTAATTGGAAAATAACTTGCTTAACTTGTTCATCTGACAAAATCATTCTTCTATTGTCATTTTTAATAAATAATTGGTTATTTTCAATTTTTAAAAAATCTGTATCTAAAAAAATGATTGTAGTAAGTTTTTTACTATTTCCAATTGCCGCATTTACTGTTATTGTTTTCATGTTTTAATTATTTAGATTATATCAATTATGATTATATTAAAATCAAAGTTACCACTAGTAGAACTTACTGTTATTTCCACATAATTGGATGAAACAGTATCATAAGATAGATTTCTGTTTTTTCCCATACCTAGAATAATGTAGTCATTATCTATCATAGGCGTGGAAAAGGTAATTCTATATTTTCCAGTAGCAATATTTGTTACACTTGATATTCCATATTGTTTAAGTATTGTTCCAGGTTTATCAATTACTACAAATGCGTAAACTTTATATGGTGCAAATATTAAATCTCCATTAGGTTGACTTTCAACTGTTCCTTCTTGAAGATTGCGAACTCTAACACCACCATTTACATCTAAATCATTGGTTGGTGTGGTTGTATTTATTCCTACTTGTGCAAAGGATATCGCATTTATAAATAAAAATATAAATAATTTAATTGTTTTCATTTTTTCTAAGTATTAAATTATTATACAAAATTTCTGCTGTATTTGTAGAATGTGGACTTTTACCAAAATCTTCTTCGCTAATAAAGTGTTCAATTAAAGAAGGTTCTGCATCATCATTCATTTGTACTTGTAGTATTTTAATGAATTGGTTTATAATAAAGTGATTATTATAATAAGGTTCTTCATCTAGCATTAAAGCTACGCTAAGTTGTTGTGCATAAATAGCATCATACTCATACTGCTTTTGTAGTTGCAGCATGCTTTCTATAAATAATTCTTTTTCCATGATTAACAAACAGTTTGAAGAATATGAATAGAATTAGGCTGTAAGCCTTTATGAATGGAAAGAATACCTTTTGTAATGTTGCGTTGAAACACAACTATTTCATTGCGATACAAAGTATCTTCATCTGTAATGGAAGAACAAAGTAGATCTTCACTCATTTTGTTTAACACCAATAACATTTCTAGTGGTGTCATTTCGTTAAATACTTGCTCCTTTACAATTTCAAGAGTAAGTGGTTGTGCATTAATAATTGTTTTTGGCATGATAAAAAATTAAAAGAAGCGGTGTTGCCAAGGTACAATACAATGCAAAGAAAGTAAAACCCCAGGGATTTAAACCCTGACACCGCTATATTAATAATAATTTTTTTTTGGACAACTAATAACATTGTATTGTTTTTTGGCACTACAAATATATACAAAAAAAGTTACTATACAAATACTATACAATAAAAAATAAAAAAAACTCAATTGACTGTTTATAATGTAGTTGCATCATTAGTAAATTGAAGTAATGTTTTTAAACTTTCATAGGCATCAATAAGCTTATTTCTAGTTTCATTATCTTCGCACCAATCGCTTCTTAATGTTACATTATACATTAAATCGAGTGATTTGTTTACTTCAGAAAAGGTTCTAACAAAAAAAACCTTTTCTTTAATTTCTACTAATAATTCAGAAGATAGAGTTACAGTTATATTCTGAAGAATTTCTTTAGAAATAGCAACTTCTTTTTTGGATAATTTGTTTTCAAAAATTAAATCCATTAATTCAAATTTCAATCTATTTAAGGTTATGTTTTTTTTTGTTAAATCTTTAAAAAAAATAGCCTCTTGGTACTTTTTAATAATTTCATCCATAAAATTTTCTTTTATTAAGAATTCATAAATTATTTTTTTTAATTTTTTTTATAGTTTTATTTCAGAAAATACTTTTTTTTAACAATTTTTATAGTTTAACTATAACTACACAAACAAAATTTTAGTATATCTATACATTTATTTAACTTTTAAACTAAAAAAACCATTTATCTGGTTCAAAACAAAGTGGTTGTCTTGGTGTAATGCTATACTTTACATTCCACCCATACATGTTGTCGAATATAGGACCTACTTTTTCACACTCAATAGAATCTAAATCTACACAGCCATACAACCATGAGGTTTTATCATTATATAATTGCTTTAAATAACTAATAATATCAATTGCAATATTTTCTGTTATATCTAATACTTCTTCTTGCTTGGTATAATTATCGGCTTTTCCTGTGAAATCTAACAATAGAAATGAAATATATTTAGGAGAAAATGTAGTTGTATTGTTAGAATTAGGTTTTATACCAAATGAATGGCTTTCTAGCAATAATGCAGGTGTAGCAATTCCAGCTCTAAACTTTCCTGATATTTCACTCCAGTTAAAACGATAAAAGCCATTAATATCTAAATGAGCTGTTGCAATTTCTTCATGAAACTGAACTATTTTACTATGTGTTGCTTCTCTCATTATTTCTTTGATTTAGCTTTTTGCATGGTTTCAATATCATCTTGAAACTGAAAAAGGAATTCGTAAATATTTGTTTGCTTGATAATAGGTGTTTTCGACAAATCTCCTTTTGCCATTTGTTGTATTATTTTACCAAAACCAGTTCTGTTTTTTGAAGAAGCACCTGCTTTTGATTTTGGGAAAGCCTTTTTAAACTTGTTTGCAATATGATTTTTACAACCAAAATAAGCTATTTCTGTAGCCAATAATGTTTCATTTGAAACTGCCTTGTTTATTTGTCCAGGTAAATCTAATTTATTAAATAGTTTTCGCTGTGGTTGTTCTTGATACAAGACATGAAAAAGGTTTTGTGCAAACTCTATATCTTTAGTTTCACGAAATCTAATGTGTAAATCATCAGCAACCGCAAATTCATCTGCAGTTAGATTTATGATTCTATCCATAGGACCATAATATAGCTTTTTACCTACTTTTATAATTGGTTCAAACTTTGTCCGGTTATTATCTGTAAGAATAAAAGCAATATATTTCTTCCATTCTGAATAAGGAACTTGAGAAAGAAAGTAATAAAAATTAGCCGACTTTTTGAAATGGTACCACTTGAAATTGAAAAGCACTTTTAAAAGTCTTATATCTCTGATTAGACTTGCATCTGAAGTAGAAATAAGCAAGGCAATTCTTTCGAATTGCTTTTGATTGAGTTCGTTCCATTTAGCAGGTATGTTAATATTAATTCTCATCGAAAGGATTTTTAGTTTCTCGAACCATTTGCTTTTCAATTTGCATTATTTCGGCACATACTTTTCCAAAATCTCGAAACAAAGTATCACTAACTGTTGACATCATTTCTATATGAGAAAATAACGTCGCTTTTTTAATTCTAAGATTACTTAATTTTTGTTCCATTTTAAATTTTCAAATAATTTTGTAGTTGCTTTATACTCTCTTATAATTAAATATATAGCAATTATTATAACTATAATTATAAAGAGAAAGAAGGCTGAAAAAACTCCGAGAATTAGAAAAGTATTATCTGTTTCTTTGTTTTTCTTATCAATAGATAATTTTTCATTTGACTTCTTAATTTGATTAGTATCTTCTTTAATTTCTTCCTTTATATATCGTGTGTTGTTTATTACTCTAGTATTCCAAACGGTATCTTTTTTACCATTGTTATTCCAAAACATAGGTTTTGTAAGATCGACAGGTTCTAGGATATAATCATTTGAATTTATCCAACGATTTGTATTACTGGAACTATTAGAATCTTCATTAGAAGAAGATTCTAATTTTAAATTTGTTTTGTCTTTTTTAATAGATCCACAGGAAAATAATACAAAAGAAATAATTACTAATATTAATCTCATGATAATAATGTTTTAACAGTTACAAATAGAGCTACAGATTTATTTCTTTTTCTTTCCATTACTATTCCTCCATTACTATCATTACCGATAGATGTATTACCTTCAATCGTAATAAATTCATTTTCATTTATCCATTTTACAAACAAACCTGTATGATCATAACGGCCATCTTTATTCCAATCAAAAAAAACAATATCTCCTGGTTGAGGATTATTAGTAATACATTTATTTTTCTTGAAATAAGCTACAGCAGTTTGACATCCTGCAAACCCTTTAGAAAATCCAATTTTCGATAATTGGTGACCAGCTTGTGCATAACACCAACTAACAAAAATACCACACCACGGCACACCATCGAAACCAAACCATTTACCATATTTTGTTTTATTACTATTTTTAGGAATTTCAACATTTCCTATTTCCGCTTTTGCGATTTCTACTATTTTACTCATAGTTTATTCTTTTATTTCATTTTTAATTTCTTTATAAAAACCAATCATTTTTTTAATTCGATGCCAAATATTAAAACCACACTTTGGTAGGTTTTCATGAAAAATAGAGAAGCCTTCATTTAAAATAAATATCAAAATAAAAAAAGTAGCTAGATCTATTTCCGCTTCTGAAATTCTTTTATAACTAATGTTTTTTAATAAAAAAGTTTTTTGGAAATTATAAATAACCAGAGGCGTTCCACAATAAACAATGATCTTGATAAACATTTTTTTAAACTTATCTGAAGAAAAACCTTCTCCTTTTCCAAAAAACCATCTTTCTTTTTTATCAGATTTTTTCCAATCATTGTAAGACGCAAAAAGACCTGTAATTAAATCAGCAACAAAAAACCAACATAGGACATAAAAAGCGCTCCAGATATTTACAATTATTGCAGTTGGAACTGTAGTACCAACTAAGTATAAGCCTATTAATGGTTTTTTTAAAATTTCTCCAAAAAGAGAGAATTTTGGTATAGCAGTATTTAAAATTTCTGTTATTTTCATATTGATTGATTGATTGATTTTTGACAATGATTTTTATCTAACTTATTCAGTATAAAACAAATACATTTACCAAACCAACTTAACGTTTTATCTCGTTGATTTTTACCAAGAGCGCTACTAATCGTTTCATTTACATTTCCAAATTGATAGCCTTCTTTTATTTTCATTGTAACATTTAAAAAGGTTCTGAAATTTCGATTCCCGAACTTATCCAGATCAATAGCAGTTTCAAGAAAATAAGCATTGCTCATTCCGTTTTTAAATGTCACAATCACCCAATTAATAGGTGTAATGATTATCCAAAGTATTGTAGCTATTATATAAAGTATTATTCCCATTTTAATCTTCGTAATTATTAGTTATATAATCGTTTATTAAAATTATAGCCAAATCATAATAAGGTTGCACATAAGGAGGATAAGGACTTACTTGTAATAGCTTATATCTCGCTGTTTTCCAATCGCCAGTAGTGGAAATCTGATCATAAGCAACACTTAGATTTTCCTCGATTATAAATGCTTGTTCTTCAGAAATTAAACCATTATAAATATCATTTACAACTTTTGCTCTAAAATTCTGATACGCATCCCATCCATTTATTTTATGAAATTCATATTTATTTTTTATTTCTAAAAGTTTTAATTCTAATTGTGAATTCTGAATTTCCTTGGAAGTGCCTTCAAACAATTCTATAGAATTTCCTTCACTCAACCATTCAATAAAAGTCAAATACAATTGGTTAGAATCATCAAACGGAATCATTATATAAATTCCATTTTCTATCAGATAAATTTTTTTAGAAATTATAGACTTAACATATGTCATGACAATCTTATTAATGTGTGATTAGAAAAATGAAGAGTTAAAAAACTTGCGTCTAGACCATTATTTAGCCATAGCTGAAATGCGAGTCCATCTGTAACTGCTGGTAAATCCTCTGTTTTTGTAATTATAGAACTTGTTACATTATTAAGTAAATTAAGTACTCTAAAAGAACAATTATTGGAGTTTTTTTTATTCCAAACTTCAATAATATATGGATTGTCATCTGTAGAATTAATTAAAAAGTCAGGACCTAAATCTGTTTTTGTAGCAGTACCTGTACTATCATTATTTATGATTTGCAAATTTGAATCTAAAGAGTCTATAGAAAAACCTAAAACATTAGTCAATGTGCTTGGATTAACATTCCCAATAGATGAAGTACTATCTGTTAATCCAAAAAAGAATCTACCGTTTGGAGACAAATTAACATTTACTTTAGCTGAAACATAAAAACCCAACCCAACAGAAACATTTTTCCAGGGCCATACAAAAGAAGCAGTATTCCCAGCTACATTAGCACATATTGATCTTCTTAAATTCCAAGTAGCATAAGGAGAAGTGTCATAATCGGCGCTTAAATTTGCAGTCAAATAAGCGGGAGTACCAATTGTTGATGGATTTAATGGATAGCCAATGTTAGAAAAAGAACTACCCGTTACTTGACACATGTATAGATCTCCTTTTGCTTTAAATAAACTTTCGATATCAACATTTGAGGCCCAACTTCTAAATTTTTCTGTTATCCCTGAATCACTATACAAGAATGTTATATTTTCATTTGTTGGAAAAACTAAATCGACACCTTCTTTTAAAAAAAACGGAATATTACCAACAGAATCTTCTAAATTATTAATGGTAAACGCCACTCCTGTTTTATTGAAAATTGTGATTTCTTTGTTATTGTAAGGTTCTTCAGATCCTGAAACCCCAGTAATAAGCGTTTTTTTAAATCCAGATAGCGACACCAAACTAGAATTAGTTAAAGTATAGTATGAACTCCCATCAGGACGTAATTCTAAAACAGCATTAGTTCCAGTAGCAGGATAAGCATAACTATTTGAAAATATTTTTTTTATATAAACTTCTCCAAGTAAAGGATCTGTATTGTTATCAATAGTATCACCATCAATATTCCAAGTAGTTAATAAAATAGAATTAATAGGAATAGTAGGTTGTAAGGCTATTGTTTCACTTTCTAAACCAGCCATTAATTCTATTTGATTGTTGGTATTTAAAATAGCAACATCAATTCTTTTAAAACCTGTAGTTGCAGGTAATATTTCTAAATCGTATGCAATACTGTTTTGATAGGTAAGTGAATTTATTCTCCACTTAAATCCTATTGAAAATATAAATTTATTATCATCAACTCCAATTTCTACCCCTCTAGTTATTGTTCCTAATTCAAGAATAGCGTTATTATTTCCAACTAATACAGGGCTACATGAAAATGGGTTATTTGTTCCGCTTATGCTCATAGTTCAAAATTCTTATTATTTACCAAAAAAAAATAGGACAGTTTAAATACCAAATACTCCTTTTGAATCAAAAGATTTGTAACCACTTGTTGTATCTTCCAAACCTAATATTGGAGAAGTACACATTGTGAAATCTGAAAGATTGTTTAGAATTAATTCTTTTGCAATTTTTAAATATTGCGAACCATTTGCAATTTGTTCATCGGCTAACATTTTAAGTTGATCCACACTTTTTCCATAAGATGCGCTTTCCCTTCTTCCATCACTAAAGTTTTCAAAGTCCACACGCATTCCTCTATCATCTAGAATGAATAATCCATTGTTTGATACTTTTGCAATTGTTAGCGACACAATAGCTTTTTGAATGGCTAGTTTAACAGCTTTTATATTTCCTGTAACATCAACTTTTAAAGATTCAATAAGTTCTGGGCATAGCATAGTGCTTATATATTGGTCTTGAACTAATCTAATAATAGGCTGTAAAGCAAGATAAGTTTGTCTACTATCGAAAATATTATAGTATTTAGAGAATACAGATGCACTTGGCACTAATAATTCATTGTTTATGCTACTGTAATTCGTAGCATAATCCGCAAAAATTGTAGGATTTGCTTCTAATATAGCCAATAACAAATCCATCGATTCATGTCCAGAACGAAGTAACTCTCTACGAATATCTTTTATTTGCCACCATTCTGCAGATTTTTTGTTATCATTTTGAACTACTGAAATGCCTGCACTATCCATTTGTACTGATGCCAATGGAATGTATAGAAACCAAGCAAAGTTTGCTAATGCCGAACGAAGATACTCACGAGCTTGATTTTCAATAATTGCATTTGTTCCTGTTGATTCATTTTCTAAGGCAGTATGCAATGCACCTACATATTTTCTAGTGTAGGTATTTACTGCTTTTTCAATGTATGGAGCAAAGTCTTCAAAATCAAATGAAGCAGCAATTGCTATATATTTTTTTAAATCAGATGTGCTAGTTAGTATCATGCTGTTGTGTTTTGCGTTCCTGTTGGATTTTTGTCTAAAGTAGTAAGGATTGTATTTTCAAATCCTGCTCTTATGGATGAATCCCATCCATTATAACTTGCAATGAAATCATAAGATTCCAGGGTTGTTTCTCTATTTGTTTTGAAAAGAGCAAACAAAATATTTAATGCAGTTGATTTATCAGATCCCGAACCAGCTCCGAGTTTTCCTCCTGGTATTCCTGCTCCAATCAAGGTAGGATCTACACCAAGAGCGAAAAGAACTTCAGAGTTTGCAGCTTCTGCTTCTGGAAGATAAGAACCGTTTTTTAATTTATCATCCAAAGCCGTGATTGTTACTGCAGAATGATATTCTCCTTTATCATCTTTTACTTTCATGGACTGGATAGATTTTCCAGCTTTATCATTGCCCACTAAAGCATCATTTACTTGATCGATTAAATTTTGTCTTATTTTATCACGTTCTTCAAATTTCATTGTTTGCCACTTGTCACGATACATATTAATGAAATAGAGTTCATTTACTTCAACTATGTACTTAATCGTCATCTGATTTTCAAACATTGCTTTTTTAAGAGCAGGAACAGAATTTGCAACATCCAACCATCCAGATTTTACTACGGCATGCCATTCACTTTCTGGATAAAAGGCTTCGTCTAATAATGGATAAAAAACAGGACGAATGAATTTTTTAATATCATTGGTTTTGCAATACTCACGTACTTCCTCTGGAGACCAATAAGAATCTATTAAAGGTACTTTTTCTACATATTGACTCGTAAGATCAACCGAAGAACCAGAACCAAACTTTTGGGAAATGTAAACATGTTCGACTAAACCGCTCTCTTCGTTCATTATTTCAAAACGACACCATGCTGTTTTTTGACGTTTAACTCGATTAATAGTTGTAAAATTTTCCGAAAGAATATACTCTGGAAAAGCGATGGAAAAGTATTCTAAATCGGCAATGGTTTCTTTCCAGAAACGATTCATTTGAGATTTTAGGAAAAACTCTTTTATTTCTGGAACTTCTTCGAGTGTTACTAGTTTTGGTTTTTTCTTTCCATTATCATCTACTTCATCTTTAACTAAAACAAGTCCGTTACCATAATGAGCTTTTCTTAGAAATCGTAACCCTGAAGATGCAGCACCATTTAAACGAACAGCTTTTAAAACTTGCTGAGGGTAATCGTTATTTTTGCCCCACGAAGCTACTTCTCCTTGTTTATCTTTTACTTCAACTTTTACAGCAGTAACGGTTGTATCTAATTTATCGTTTGAATTAGTAAAAGTATATGCCGCAAAAGCACCACTAGGTAAAGTTGATATTGCTATTTTTCCGTAATATTCTGTACTCATTAGTAAATGACTTTAATGTTGTTAACCGAAATGATAAAATCTATTTTTACTTTTCTTATTTCACCAGTTGACAATTCTATATTTCTAGTTCGATTTTCATAATGCATTGGAGACTTTGAAGAGTTTGTTTCAATTGCTTCTGGCAAATATTTAACTGCTTTGTATGCTTTCAGCTTTCCACCTTTTTTTGTTTGCTCATTAAATGTCCTGTACTCAATATCAAAAGGTAAATACATACCTTTTGCATCTTTATTTTTAAAAATTAGCAAAGCTTCTTTAAGGGTTAAAAACTGTTGTTCCATGATGTAAAATTCGATTTTAACTCAAAAAAAAAATAGGACAGTTTAAAATGTATTTTTAAACTTCCTATTTTTATATAATATTCTAATTTTTAAACACTTAAATAATTGAATTTTAATTATTTATCTTTTAAAAATTAGATTTATTTTCTTTTTTATAACTCTTTTGCACGCCTCTCCCTAAAATTTTTTTCACTTTCCATTTTCGGAAATGTCAGGATATATGAAAAAGGTGTTTCATGATATTCGAATTCCAAACTCTGAAGCAAAGGCATTGCTTCCTTTAAATAGATCGTTGTACATAGTTACTATAGGAATGTCAAACGCATCTGTAAGATGTGTGGCATGTTGCTGTGGAAACTCTTTGTTACGTTCATCCTTCTTGTTCTTATCTACACCAGACAATGATTCAACTGCTTCTGCACGTTCAAGTGCTATGATAAGATCTGAATTGTTTGATTCGTTTATTCTTATTCTTGGAAGGTTTCGCTGTCCCTTCAACATAGCATTAAGAAGTAAATACTTATCGAAGTGTGTAGCAGCTGCCCCACGAGACATAATGATTACAGTCCACCCATGGTTAGTAAGTAAATCGCGTACCTGTTCAAACAAAGTCAAGTGACTATTAGGTAAATGATTATTACCATCGTGCCCACCATATAGATAGATTGTTTTATTCTGGTGTGGCCTGTAATAAGGAATGAACTGCTCAATGAATAGATCATCTAATAGCTTCGGTGATTTAACCCACATTGAATTAAGCACTCTATATTCATTGGAATTGAGTTGTGATACTACCAGTGAATTGAACACTCCAAAATCTAATGATACAATTAATGGTTCATTGTGCAACACATCATTGTCCTGGTTAGAATTGAAATTCCCTTGCTTATTTAAATTTATACCTATTGTTTCTAGGTAGGTGTTGTTATGGTCCGTATAATAATGTTTATCTGGATTAAGATTCGCATAGAAACCATCAGTTATTTCTTTTGGCCTTATGTTTAGTATTTCAGCATTGTATAGCAGTTCGCTTGGTGCTTCTGCTTTCATTTCATCAAACCAGTTCTTTCTTATGTGTGGATTCCAAAACGCATTCGACTTACTAAAATAGTATAAATCTGGGCGTTTCTTTGCTTCTTCTTCAATGTCGGTAAACCATTTACCCTTTTTATTTATCGGTGTAGAAGAAGCATATATTTCAGCTCCTAACATAGAGCAATTTTTGAATATTTCTTTTTGCGCTCGATTCGTAGTTTTTACATTGTTGTATAATTTTTCAGGATCCAATAATGCTGCTTCATCTCCTATTCCTCCATAAGAATTAAGCCCACGACCCGTATTTGGATTATCCAAAGATACTAACTGATGAATAGCTCCATTTGACCAGTGAATAATGTTATTCCATTGGTTAGGTGGTTGGAAAGGCATATCAAAACCATGCTTTTTTCCACATCTACCCACAACATAGTCAACATCTTGGTATAAATTAAACATTTCAAGACCTTCAATGGTAGAAGGCAATGTTCTAGATAATATTTGTGAATATGTTGCACCAACCAAAAAAAAAGATGCTCTAGGCATTTGAACTACTTGCTTTCTAGCTCCATAAGCTAAACCAGTTGATTTTCCAGAACCCCTACCCCATTCCCAATAGTTCTTTTGCTTCATATTTATGAATGCATGAGCTTGTGGAACTGTAAGATCTATTTTCTTTATATTTTTAGGATTCTGCATCTTGTACATCTTCAAAGTCAATATCTAAAGCTTCTGTTCTATTAAAATCGGCTACACCTGTTTTGTCGCTTTGCTTTAATAATTCTAGGTATTTTTTAGCAATAGCAAATTGTATTTCTACATTTTCCAACTTTTCTGGATTAAATTCCAAATCCTTTTCATCTAAATCACCATATTTTGCCAAAAGATCAAGTGCTTTCATTTCTGCTTTAGAATCTCTGTTTCTTATTGCTCTTAGTAAAGCATCTTTTACCCATTCTTTCCACATTGCTTTTTCAGCTGCTTTTTCTGTCTTAAACACAGAACCAAACAAGCTTTCGGAATTTCTAATATCTATATAAGCTTGTGCTTGACTTAATCCATGATCACGAACTAGCATATTTGCAATTTTGAACTTTGGAAACTTCTTTAATAATAAATTAACAACCAGAACCCATCTTTCACGTATTTCATTTACAGATTCACTCAATGGATAATGTTCTGGATCATTGTAATAAGCCGAAATCTTATCAAAGGTAGAATCGCCTATTTTTACTAACATTTGTCTTTTATCCTTTGCCATTAATTAGTGCTTTAATTTGGGTTAATTCATCATTTTTAATTATTAAGCTGTTTTCCTGTTTTGCGATTGCACGATGTAATCGATTGCTTTCATTTAAAGAAGAAATTGTTTTTAAAATTGCTCTATTGGCAATTAGTCTTTTATTTATTTTAGAAATTGAAGCAAATAAATACTGTTCTTTTCTTAATAGTTCAGCTGGAGCCAATTCATTAAATTTAGATTCTTTTTCCTTTGGTGCTACTCTATGCTTTTGCCAATAGTCAATTTTTTTCCAGCAATTAGAATTTTGTTTTTGCTTTTGGGAAATAGCAATTTGTAATTCTAAAGCTTTCTTTTCAGCATGTGCTGGCAAATCGTTTAATTCAACCTTTATAAAGCACATTTCTTTAAATAAGTTATTAGCCTCTAATAATACAGGTCTTAATTCACCAGGTAATTCGTGAAAGTATAAGGCTTGTTTTGTTTGTTCTGAAGTAGATGATTGTGCAATATGTTGAACAATTGAATTTTTGGACAAAATTTGTCCAGAAGTTTTTTGTACAACTGTAAATTTTTCTTTTACAGTTGGTTCTATTACTTCTTTAGCAAACTTTTTAAGTTCATACTTTAATTTTTCTAATAATTGTATCGATTGCTTTCTTTTGAAGTTTTTAAGCAATGTTTTATTATGTGAAGGAAACGTTTCATATAAAGAAACGCCTTCATCATAATTACAACCATTATTTATCCATTTTGTTACTGCATCCATAATACAAAGTTGTAGAAATGGAAAGCGTAAAAATAGGACACAAAAAAACCACATTAATAGAACTACTAACGTGGCTTTGGAATGAATAACGCCTTTTCAGTCAAAAATTAGAAATCTAAATATATTTCTAATGTTAAAATATTATCTGGCAATTCTTTTAATTTTATAATTGCCTGTGTTTTTCTAATGGATAACCAAGTATCTAATGCTTTATTTCTAGCATCTATATCATCACAGCATTCGCTTCGTAAATAATTCATAAATGCATCATCTGTGGTTTTGGTAACTTCTTCATACTCTTGTTTAAAGAAAACATCGTTTTCAATAACTTCTAGCGTGGTGGTGTTCCACATTTCTGGATTTTTGATGTGTTTTGTCATAACATATAAAATATAAGGTGAAAGGAGCTGACCAGTACACATCAAAAGAATTTGAAGTAGAAACTGTCGGGCATTACTGTTACCGAACTCCTTTCATATTAATAATAATGTTTTTGTAAAATCAGAGAATAAGAACTTTTAATGTGTTTTGTCGAGACAAACATACAAAAGTTTTTTTAATTACCAATCACTTTTTTTATTTTCAATATTTCCAGAAACATAATTGTAAAATGAAATACTTGTATTACTAGCCGTTTCATTAAGTGTATCAAAAGGAACTTTTTGAGTTTTTTTTATGCTTCCATCGCTTTTAAAAAAATATTTATAAGAATATGATGCTTTTTTGGAACCTGCATAAAACTGACCAATAATATAATTAAAACGATATTTACCATCTTTAAAATTTATTTCTATAACATAGCTATAATCATAGTAATTAACAATTCCAAGTGCTTTTGTTTGATATCCTTCATTAGCAAATCCATTTATTCTAATCATGTTATTTTCGATATCTCCTTTCAATACTTCAGTAGGATTTTTGTAATAGGTTTGAATCCACTCTTTAGCTTTTACATAAATTTCAGCAGCAGTTTTGTCTTTTATTTCTACAACAATAGGTTCAAATCCGTTTTCGGTTAATTTTGGTAATTCCTGTCCAAAAGAATAAAACGAAATCAATACTAATAAAATAATTTTTTTCATGTTTTAAAAATTTAAGTTTTAACAAATATAAAAAAACTCCTGCTATGAACAGGAGTTTAACAAACTAAAAAAACACATTATGGTACAGGAGTTAATTGTAAAGCACCTTTATAAATAGATGATGGCCATTTTTGCTTATCCTTTAATGTAATGGTAACTGAATTTTTACCTTCAATAACCGCTTCAATTGAATGTTCAATTCCTTCTACCCATGCAGGTAAACGTTTTGAACCTAATTGTCTCACATTTCCAGTTCCAAATTCTACTACATGGAAAACTAATTGTTGGTTTTTAATCCAACGAAGGAAACCAAGTAAGTTTGCTTCAGAACCACTTACTTCAACTACTAATTCATTTTCAAAAAGTCTTCTTGCTTTTTCTCCTACCATTGTAGATTTAATAGTTCCTGTTTCGGTAACAAATTTCAATTCAAACATTTGTTTTCCTACAGCCATAACGTGTCCTGGTGTATCTGGAATTTCAACTAATTCTGCAAAAGTTGAAGCGGTTACAGTTCCACAAATGTCAGCAGGATCCTCAATGCTTACATAATCGCCATGTAAAGAGTAATAAACTTGCGATAAGCCTGCGACAGGTTCGCAAACTTCAGTTCCGATATCTTCTAATGTAACTGCCATTTTTATAATTTTTGAATGAATGGAGACTCACCTATTACTAAAGAGGTAAGAATTTCTTCATTGGTTAACAATTCATTTTTTGAATACACTTTCCCTTCAAACTGCAATTTATTGGGACAACGTTTTGAAAAAGTGTAATTTCTTCCATTTACTTCAAATGGTGTAATTTCTTCTTCTTCCTTAGCTTTTGCTTCTTCATCCGCTTTGGCTTTAGCTTCTGCATCCGCTTTTTCCTTAGCCTCTTGCTCTGCTTTGGCTTTAGCTTCTGCATCCGCTTTTTCCTTAGCCTCTTGCTCTGCTTTGGCTTTAGCTTCTGCATCCGCTTTTTCCTTAGCCTCTTGCTCTGCTTTGGCTTTAGCTTCTGCATCCGCTTTTTCCTTAGCCTCTTGCTCTGCTTTGGCTTTAGCTTCTGCATCCGCTTTTTCCTTAGCCTCTTGCTCTGCTTTGGCTTTGACTTCTGCTTCTGCTAATCTAGCAGCTTCTAATTCTTCTGGAGTAGCTCCTTCCGTAGAAGGAGCATTTTTATTATTTTTTGCCATAATTACTAAAATTAAGGAGTTACTGCTAAAGTTTCAGAATCATAGTATAATGTATTTTGTGCTGCATTTTCCAATCCTTTTTCAGAACCATCAAAAACAGCTACATAAACCAACTGATTGATTAAGAAATCATATCCAAGGAAGAACTCCATAAAGATTTTTAATTTGTAATCTAAAACTTGTGTTTCAGTTACAGCTGGTTTATCCAGCACATCGATTAAACGAACCATGTTCCCATCTACCGTTGTCCAAATAATATCATCTGGGATACTTGGTAAACCTACAATTTCCATTTTAGTCAATGGTGTTTTCATATTGCCCTCAGCAGTATAGTTTACATTTGTACCGTATTCTTTTTCATACTGATCTGCAAATGTCATAGCTAATGAATCACTCATAAATAAGTGTTTACACTTTCTACGTGTTTTCTTTGGTAATTGCTTTTCAAATGATTTTATTTCATCTAAAATATTTGAAGGAGTGATTGCGTTTAATGGAATTCTAAATGCTGGATGTGTCGCATTTGCAATTGCATTTTCAATTTGTTGTGCAATTCCATCAAGTGAAGCACCAAATTGACCATCAGCATTTAAATCATCTCTAACTCCTGTTTGAGATAAATCTTCTAAATCATCAGCAACTTTAGCTAATAATTCAGTCATGATATATTTTGAAATAGGATGTTCTGCAGCTGTTTTACCAGTAGTATACAATTCTGCTAACCAACTATTTAAAATTTCTGCAGGGATAACAGGAAAATTAACTTTGTGATGATAATTTTGAAGCATTTTGTGCTTGAATTGAGCATCACCAAGTTCCTGCCATTCTGCTTTAAATCCTTGAACTACTCTAGTAAGGATAGAATGAAACTGAGGAAACTTACCTTTAATAGCTGTTAGCGTTTTACAGTATTTATTAAGGGTAACTTCTGCCGAATAAACACCTGCAGAAATAACTTCAGTATTATTCTTTACATATTCGCCTACTTCTTTAGCGACATCTTGTACATTAATTGTTGCCATTGGTTATTATTTAATAGAGTTAGCAATTTGATTATGAGAAGCAGTTGCATCAACATAATCTAATGTTGGTGTTGCATTTCCATCTGCTTTAACGTTCGTATGATTAGCTCCATCTCCTTTTCCTAAAACTTGCGTTTTAGTATTTAAAGCAGTTAGCTTTTCAGTGATTGTGCCTTTTACTTCCATACCTAAGTTTGTAAGTACAGCATCTACAGAAGTTTCAAATGCAGCTGCATTATTTGTTGCTTCTGTTAATTGATCAGTTACTGCTTTTACAGCAGTATCTTTTTCAGTTGTAGCATTTGCTACTGTTGTTTGCAAAGTAGAATTTTCAGTTTCCAATGCATCCAAACGATTTTCGATAGTGTCTAACTGTTCCGTGTTTAAATAGCTCCCATTCTCACTAAGAGCTAACGGAGCATCTAAACCCAAAACTGCTTCCACTTTTGGAAGAGATTTTTGGTTCATATTACTATTTGAATTTAAATTATTACTTGGTTTTTTTGCTTTTGAAAGTTCAACTACTTTATCAAATGCAGTTTGCATAGTACCTATTTCATCTATTAATCCTTTTGAAAGAGCTTCTTCTGGTCTTACAATTTGACCTTCAAATAAAGTTTCATCTATCGATTTTCTAAACTTTTTAATATCGGAAACAAATTGTTCTCTAGCTGGATTCAAAATGTTTTGAATAATCAATTCATTTGAATTTTCATTTTGCTTTTTTCTATGTTCTTCATTTTTTCTTGACGAACCAGTTGCATAAATATCTTCAATAACTGCACCTTCATTTTTTAGAATTCCATCTAAATCAACATATTTGAGCATTGTTCCAATACTTCCCAAATATTCTGCATATTTATGAGCTATTTTATAATTGCAAGCAGAAGCAACATACTCACTTGCAGAAGCCTGTGTACCATCAGTAAAAGAAACGGTAGGTTTTGAATAGTTGAAGATAAATTCACAAAATTCAGCTAATCCAGAAACCTGTCCACCAGGACAATCAATATCAAAAACAACTCCAATAATAGAATCATTAGATTCCCATTCCTTTAAAACACGCATCATTGTTCTGGTTCCTATTGGTCCACACATTTGATCGTATTTAAAAAGAGGTTGCTTTATCGATAAAACAGAAATGTATTGAGAATTTGAAGATGATTCTGGAAGGTCTTCATAATAGGAATCATCATCAATTGAATTGAATACAACTGGAATTTTATTTTCAATAGCTTCAATTTTCGTTCCTTTTACAATAGATAATAAATTAGGCATCAATGAAGAAGCACCTAAATCGGTAATCATCCAAGGAGAATTTAATAAGCTTACTAAATTTGAATTCATAAAAATATTGTATTGTTACTATTATTTCACAATACAATATTATAAGAATGCCTATAATTAAAATAGGACAGTTTTTTTAAACCGTGTAAAACACTGGTCTTTTTGCGGTTTCTCCTTTTATTTCTATGGTTGTAACGGCATCATCATCAATTTTTTTGCCATCGTTTACTTCATAAACTAAATATAAAGGTTCTAAATCAGATCCATAAATTTTTTGGAAATTAGTATTCAGTTTTGCGTGAACGATTCCTGGTAACTTCTCATATTGTTCCAGTAGTTGTTCCAATGCTTCACTTCTGGTAAAGAATTCCATCTTAATAGTAATTTGATGGATTATTCCAGAAGCACCTTGTTTCTTATTTACGTTTACCGAAATGCTATCTGGTTTAATACTGGCATCAACTGAAAATTCTTCTGGTGTAAAAACCAATTGATTCGAATTTTGGTCTGTAAGTATTCTGGGAAAGTTACTTACTTCAGTAAGCAAGTAGAAATCAATCTCAGCAAAACCACCTAATATTTCTTTGCAATCAAATGTCATAATTATTTTGAATTATTTTTATAAAACTGTCGTTTTTTAAAGCCAACAATAACAAGGCTTAACGTTATTTTCAAACTATATTTTTACTATTTTTTTATTTTTAATATTCTCGTTAGAATATCGTTGGTAACTTCTGTATATACTTTCCAGTTTAAGTTCATCTTCTTGAATATCATTAATTGAAAGAAAAAACTTAATTGATTTTCTAGCATTTGCGTTTTCTTTGCGCATTTCTAAATCTATAAAATTGAAAAAATCCTCCAAAAATAATTTTTCTAAACAAATACCTAAGAATTTAAGTTTTACATGATCCACATAAAAGCCACGTTTATTAAAATAAAATTCTGAGACCTCAATATCATAAGAACACTCTTTCGAAGTGTTTTTCATATGTGGTTCAACTTTTCTTTCTAAAAGCTCTAAAATAAATAAGCCAATAAAGCTTTTTTTTGTAATGGTATGTTTAGAACCATACCTCTTTACAAGGTATTTTTTTACATGAACTTTTACAGGAATATTGATAACTATCATATTTTCAATATATTAATAGTAAAAATACCAATTTTTAACTGATTTACAAACAAAAAAGTTTGTAAAAAAATCAAATATGTTAGCTAATTTTAAAAAAAATAGTTCCAAAGTTCCACAACACTGAAAATCAACGTTTTAAAGTTCCGAAAAGCGTTGGAACTTGTGGAAACATTAATTTTTTGTAGGAACTTAAAAAAAAAGCTCCACAAGTTCCACAAAAAGTCCACGTTTTTTTCAAAAAGTTCCACAAGTCATTTTATTACTTAATACTTTGATTATTAAATATATACAATATATTATATCTATTATAGAATACTAATTGTGGAATTGTGGAACTTGTGGAGCAAAAACCCCTTATTTTTATGCTAAAAAAAAAATTTGCAAATTTTTTTTAAAATATAGGGGTCTGGGGAATAATGATGTTAAATAAGTATACATAACATTATAAATAAAAAAACCACTCCGAAGAGTGGTTGCTGTAAAAAGTTATAACGTCAAATAATAACTATAGTTCTACAGCTAAAAGTTCATGACCTAAAGAGTGAAAAGCCTTTTCTATTTTTTTACGTTGTTCAGGTCGTGGCTTTCTATGTCCAGTTGTGTAATGTTGTATCTGTTTCTGATTAATCCCTGTCATTTTTTCTAATGCCGAATTAGTAAAAATTCCTTTGTAGTAATTTAAAAGAGAGATTGTATCGAATCGATAACTGATAACATAATCTCCTAATAATTCTTTAGGACAAGCTTTTAAGCCTTTTAAAGTTTCAACAGCATCCAAAATAGATTGTTTACATTCTTCAGCTGTGTCTCCAGCTCCAAAAATACCAGGTACATTTTCTGAATAAGCTCCAAATGAATCTTTACTTTTTTCGATTATAATTTTTATTTCATTCATTATTTTTTAATTTTTAATTGTTTAAGAAATGAGGTTTTACAACCCCATTTCTTTTCTTAAACTTTTTTCTAGTCCTGTGGGCATTTCTTTTGACCCGTGATTAGGAATTACTACTGTTTTGATTTCTTTAATCCAAATCTCATGGCTTCCTTTGCCCTGTCGTAGCAGTTGCCAACCGTTGCGCTTGGCTAACTTAAAAAACTCATTGTATTTCATAAGAACGTTGTTATTATTTGACTTTTCAAAGATAGTAAATTTACTATCATTAAAAAAGTATTTTTAAGAAAATCGATGTTCTACACTAAAATTTAACATTTTTATATAAATATTATATTGGTAAAGACATTCTTTGAATGATATTAGTACTTACATGGGTGTATATTTCAGTTGTTTTGCTACTAGAATGCCCAAGATGCTTCTGGATAATTCTAATGTCTGTTCCTGCTTCTAATAGTGCAGTTGCATTAGAATGTCGAAGCAAATGAAAATGATATTCTTTACCAAGATACTTCTTCACAATTTGATTGCAACTTGTTTGAGAATACTTTAAATTGAATTGTCCGTTAAATAAATATTCTTTTGGTTTGAATTCTTTAAAATATTCTCGAAGTATTTCCAAAATATTTTCAGACAAAGCTACAATTCTATCTTTCCTTCCTTTAGATTGGCGAATATTAATAATCATTCTTTTGCTATCGATATCTTCAAGAAGTAAATTACAAACTTCTGAAACTCTCATTCCTGTTGAATAAGCTAAAGAAATAATTGCTTTATGTTTTTTATTTTGAATTTTTGAAATTTTATACAGTAGAAAATCTTTATCTATTATTTTTGGAAGTTTTTTTTCTGATCTTGGATATTCAATATGCTTAAATTTTAAAGGTTGCTTACCTGTTAATTTATAAAACAATTTAACAGCAGAAATTCTATGTTTTCTGCCGTTAATTGATTTAGACAAAAGTAACCATTCTTTTATTTGTTTTTCTGATATTTCAGAAGGCTTTGTAGCCACATTATTAAAATGTTCCAAAAATAATCTTACTTGGCTACAATAGTTTTCAATCGTATTCTTAGCATAGTTTTTCAACTTCAAATCTTCGGAATACATTTGTACATACTTTCCGATATTCATAGGCTTAGGTATTAAGTTTGTTGGTCTTTACATACGATTTTTACATATAGTAGTTATGTGCAATTAATTTTTTACGATTTCGCATTCCATAAGCCCGTCATCATTTGCTAACCTTTCGCTTAAAAATTCCCCAATACTTTCCCATATATCATCAGTCCATCCCTCTTTCAAAATGGTTCTAAATTCGTAAAAAGTTTCAAAGTCTGTACATTGTATAAAAAAGCATCCAGAGTTTAGTAATAATTTGCTTTGTCCGTTTACTTCTAAATCAAAGTACTTGTCTTTAAAGTAAGAGTCGCCAAAATAAGCTACAAAAAAACCATTTTGAACCCTCGCTATTTTCCAGTCAAAGTCATTTTCGTCTTGGTAAGTATGGCATTCTAAATATTGTTCCGTATTGGGAAATTTTTCGATAGGCATTGAGTATATCATAATAAAAAATTAACAGTTCGCTTCGCCACATAACAAAGGCTATAAATTATTGCCTAACTGTGGCTTGTGCTTAATTAGAATTGTGTTTTAATCGGCAACAATTCATAGCCGTAATCCGTTATGCGTCAGCTTGAGCAACATTATGCTTATCAATATGTTTAAGAAGTCGCTTGTGTATTTTTTTATGAATTTCTTCAGCTTCCGTTTCTGAAATAATTTTGTGAAATTGTAAATTCATATTTGCAAAAGAAAGTTCTTGAATAAGTTTAACCTCTTCTTTGTCGAATTTTAAACCGTGATTTTTCAATTGTTTTTTAATTGAATCGCTAAAAAGCGAATAGATAATTTGTAAATCCATTTTGTTTGGTGTTAAAAAGCCGAACGCATAACAGCAATTATGCGGGATTTTCGGCATTGTGTTTAATTTGGGCTTATCCGGAATATGGTTTTATACCTATCCGAAAAACCACGCATAGTTGCGTCACGTTGTACACAATATGGCTAAGTTCCCGTCTTTTGGATAGGTTCGTCCATATCGCCCGTAATAATATTTTTTTCTTCCCTCGCTTTTGATTCCGTAATCATTAGAGCTTTGAATATCTGATAGGCCACTTGCGGTACAATCGCATTCCCGTAAGCCTTTATTGATTCCTGCCTCCATTTTGGAAAGGTAATTCCGTCCAGTTGGTTGGAAAGCCCATCATCTCCGCTACAAATTGGGGATTGAGTTGGCCATCTACCATCATCGTAAGCCCAACTTGCTTTCCATTCTCTATTCTCTTTTGTATGCAAGGGTCGTTCGGGTTGCCCCTGTTCCTGTTGTCGCTTGTGTTCGGTGTTGGTAGAAAGCTCTGGATTTTCGGGTCGTAAAGTATTTGGCTTTTTAAGCTGTTGTACTTCGTTCCGTTCTTGTAGCCGTTTTTCTCCGCTCGTTCTCTCATTTTTTCGGGCGGTTCGGCTCGTTCTATTGTGGTTGGCGTCTGTATCAGACCGTAAAACATTGCTGCATCCAGTACGCTGTTCGGTCTGTTTTCTCCTGCTGCTCTGCTCATCATTGTTTTTGCCCCAGTCGCTTTCAGTTTCTCCACTCGTTCGGGGTGGTCCCGCTGTACACTTGTCGGAGTAGGCCACAAACCAAACTCTATCTCTTCGATGGGGAGCGTTGACGGCACAAGCTGGAAGAATACACGGTTGTACTTTGTACCCTTCATTTTCCAAGTCAACTTGCACCTCGTTGAAAACCAATCCCCCATTCCAATTAGTGAGTCCATAAACATTCTCTCCCACGATGTACTTGGGCTGAATCTCTCGAATTGCTCTAAGCATTTCCGGCCAGAGATGTCTATCGTCTTCCTTACCAAGTCTTTTACCTGCTGATGAATACGGTTGGCAGGGGAATCCTCCTGTAAGTATGTCGATTTTTCCTCTGTGAATAGAGAAGTCTGTTTTGGTAATGTCTTCATAAGATATTGCTTTAGGCCAGTAGTATTTGAGTATTCGTTGGCCAAACTCATTCCATTCACAATGAAATACATTCTCCCAGCCCATCCATTCAGCCGCAAGGTCAAATCCACCTATTCCGCTAAACAAAGAGCCGTGAGTTAGTTTGCCGCTTGTGGCGGCATTTTTGCCATCGCTCAAAAAAATATTATTACTACTGTCGTTCATTTAATCAAAGTTTGTGGGTTAAGTCCGCCATACAGATGTACAACATCGCATATAGCCCATACCCTTCGGGATACGTGCCATATGCACACCGTTATGTGGCATTAAGAGATTTATAATATTTTTTTTGGTTTTTAATATGCTCCTCGCACTCTTGCCGTGTGTCGTATGTAGCACAATACATTGGTACAAATCCCGATAAAAAAATATTATAAAGGTTCGTTTTTTTATCAAATCTTATGGAATATCGTTCTTTTGCCATTTTAATTAACGCCACATAATTGCACCATTTCTGTACTAAATAAAATCGGTTTTGTTTTCATAAGGTTTACATTTTAATTATTAATAAATAATAGCTCTGGCCACATTGCTATTTATTTTGTTATTCGGTAATTTGAAAAATACTTTTCCATTTTGAGCCTAGAAGCTTATTTCCTAAAAAAAGTACTGTATCGTTTTTTTTAATGTTGTATGATTTCTTAGGATCCATAGCTTTAACCATTTCAATAAAATCTGGATCATCTTTATTGTCTTCGATATCCATTTTCATTTTCTCCTGGTATCGAATCATTTTATTTGCAAATTGTTTAGAAGCTTTACCCATAATTGTAATTTTTAGAATTAATAAAAAATAAACTAGGTTAACTCTCAACCTAGTTGTGAACTGAAAAGGCGTTTTTCATTACGGTAAGAACGTTAGAGTTTTAATTGTAAAGAGTTTATACAGTTTCTTGTACGGCTACAGGAAACTCCATTGGATAAACTCCTTTTGTAATTTTGTAGTTTTTATCGTATCGCTCTTTTTTATAAAGGTGCGTTACTTGAGCTACGTGGTTAACAAGAGTAATTGAAGGTGTTGCTTCTTTTTGAAGTTTTTGAACTTCAGCAGCTGCTTCTTCTACTTTGTTGCTTTCAAATTTTAATTCGTTTGCTACATAAACTTGGTTTTTTTTAGCTCTTGGTGTTTCTGATTTACTCATAATTAATTATTGGTTTTAATAAATTGAACTTAATTTTTGTGTTATTCTATTATTTCTATTGGTTCAAAAAGACGTTTAAAAACATATATTTGTTTGTTTTTGAACCATTGGTTAAACTCCTTTTTATCTGTATCTTTTGTTAAATAATAGGGTTGTAGTTCAAAATTTCCTGCACTGTTTTTCAGAAAATATACAGTCCCATAATGTGGTGTATTATCGAGTGCAAAAAAATCTGATTTTACAGCCACTCTTATATGTATTGCTACTTTTGGCATAGTTTTAAATATTAAATAAATCAGTTTTATTTGGTTTATAATTAGTCCATATTACTTCTTGAACAATCCCTGATCTTATGTTGTTACATTTAATTGGGAATTCGATTTTATACCAATCTTTATATAAATCATTATATAATTTAGAATTATAACTACTTACCATAGCAAGGCCTTTAATTTTATGAAGTTTATTTGCTAATTCGATATGTTTCTCTGTTGAGAATTCAAATTTATAATCATTAAAAGATGCTCTAGTTTCTTTTGGATATGGAGGATCACAATAAAAAAAAGCTTTATCAAAATCAATTTTATCAATACATTCTAAAAAATCAAAATTTGTAATTTGAAAATTAGATCTAATAACTTCTGCAACATCATGAAGTTTTTCGATAGCATTATTCCACTTACTTACAGTTTCCCCTCCATTTGCATTTACTTGAGTTTTTGCCATGTGCCATCCTTTATTTTTATGTTGAGCACCTAATCCAAAAAAACTCTGACGAACTCTTACATAAAATCTTCTTGCTTGTTCTATTTTGTCAGAAGAAGTTTTCCAACAGTTATTATATTCAAGATTTGAACAAGGAGTTAATAATAATAATCGGATTAAATCAGATTCGTTATTTCTCAGAACTTCAAAAAAATTTGTAATATCTTCATTTAGTTCATTAGCAGTTTTAACTACTTTCCCTTTATAATTTAAAGAAACTGAAAAGCTACCTCCAAATAAGTCTATAAGATGTGTAAAATCATCTGGGAAGTTTTGGTATAAGTGATCTAACCAAGTAAACTTTCCTCCAAAATAATTAAATGCTATTGTTTTTTTTGTGTTTCCGCTCATTTTGGTTTTAAATTAAAATGGTAAATCATCCTGATCTCCAGAGTTAGTATTTACATTCTCTTCTTTTGTAGGTTCTCCTTCTTTTTTAAATGGATCATCTTTTTGTCTAACAAGGTTTACTACTCCTGCATTTTCCATCATGTCGTAGTCAAAAATATAAGCAGATGTAGCAGTATCTTCGAAACGTTCACTTTTCTTAGAACCAATAAAGTATTTTTTAGATTTAAAGTAATTACGAAGTGTATTTTCTCCTATTACATCTACACCTTCTCTTGTTGAAACTTCTTTGTGATATAGTTGGTGTACTGCATTTAATCGTAAATACAAAATTCTTTTTCTACCATCATTTGTCCATTCAATATCTTTTTCTTGTTTTCTACCTTGAAGTTTTAATGAAAGTGGTGTGTCAATTTTAAAGTGGTACCCACTTTTTAGTAAAGCGAAAGGTTGTCTATCTAATAGATATTCTAAAGTTCTCCAGAATTCAGCTAATCCTTCACTTTCAACAATCATATCTGATGAATCCAGAATTGCGTTTTTAAATTGTTTTTCCATTTCTTCAAAAGAAAACGGGAAAGTGAATTTTTCCCAAAGAACAGTTAATGGTGTCATTATTACGACATAATTTTGAAGCATTCTCTCTTGATAATCAAAGTTTTTAAGCTCTTTTTTATACTTAGAATATAATTTTGTATAGGTCTTTATATAATGTTCCTCTACTTCTTTTCTATAATTAAGAATTTCAATAATTAAACTTGTTAAACCTTGTTCTTCCCATTTTTTTAATAAATCATAATGACCTATTTCTTCTTGAGTAAAGTTTTCAGTTGGCTTAATAAAATGTTGAATAATACTTCTTGAAGTAATAGAGTTATCATCCCAAGTAGATAAATATTGTCCTAACATTACTATGAAAGAGTTTACTTTACCAACCTTTGTTCTATTGTCTGAAGAATATGCTCCTATTTCACGACCTCTGTTATCATAAGAACCTTTTAAACTTTGAAGAATAGTTACATGAATATTATCGTTGAACTCCTCTAATATTGTAATGGCATTTTTAGTTCTTGCAATTCTTCTTGAAAATGCAGGAATTGTGGAAGCATTCAAATCGAAAGCAGGTTGTTTATAGGTAAATAATGAAGCTAAACTTTCAGCATATTTAGACTTTCCAGAACCTTTTTCTCCTGATAAAAACAAAATAGGAGAAACCGCATGAGTTTTAATAAAAAGATCTCTAAATAAAGCAAAGAAAACACTACAAATGCCTTCGATACATTTTTCTTTATAAACGAGCTTCATTTGAGCCATCCAAGTATTAAGAGTTACTGGACTTATTTTGTACACAAAATATCTATCATTTTCATATGGATCATCATCTTCTCTAGTGTGTTTATATATTTCTGAAAATGCAGGAGAATAATAGTGTTTTACCTCTTCAAAATATTCTGATTCATCAGGACTATCTGTTTCAACTTGAACAATTCCGTAATTATTTACATTTTTAATTATGCCATTGTAATAGACACAATTTGCAAAGGCAAAAAAGCCTTCCTTTTGCCATCCTAAAGTTTTTAATTCAAAAGCCAAAATAAAATCAGATAAGATTCTATTCTTCATTAATGTAAATTGTTTGGAATCAAAGTTTTCAGTAGAAACGAAGAACCCCTCATTAATTAAAGCTTCATCAAACTTATTTCTACTTACAAAAGCCGAAGAATCAAAATCGATTAGTTTTTTGGAACCAACCTCATTTATAATTTCACAAAGCCTTTTATTGTCACTTTTCCCATAAACGTGAAATAATGGAGTTATTCTATAATTAGTTCCTTTAAAAAATGAACCAGAACGGCCTTGAAACCAACACGCATTTTCAATTGTACAAAACCTAAACTTTTTAAACTCTTCAAAATCTGCTCCTTCTGGAAGTCCTAAATCTTCTGCAGTAGCTCTATCATTTCTACCAGTAGCATTTTGAAAATTTTCTATTGCCTTTTCACTTAAATCAGTAATTATACTTTTCATAACAGCAACAGGCTGTTTCAGTAGTTTTTTACACTCTACTAAGTAAGCATTATGTTTTACATCATCCTTAATTTGAAAAAGCATTTCACAAACTTTATTTACACACTCGGAAAGTTTATCTGGATCATTAGCTGCTTGATTTTTTAGAAAAGTAGTTTTCCAAATAACTGCATCTTGGGAATTATCGAAAATATAATCCTTGATATTTTCATACGCTACAAGATTTCCATTTCTCTTTGTTGATGGCGAAGCACATTCTTCTTTAATTTTCCTTGAATAACTATCTGGGTCCTCTCCCACAGGAAATAAAACTACTCTTACTTTTAGACCATGAAATAATAATTTATCAATATCTTCAAGAGCAGCCTTTGTTCCTGCCTTTGGTTCTCCATTCTCTTTAAAACCATCGTTATCACGACAAATGATTACTTGGTCTGCAAAACGTTTTATCAATTTACATTGATCATCAGTTAAAGCAGTTCCTCCAGAAGCAACTGCCATGTCACACCCATTTTGGTGCAAAGCAGTAACATCTGTATATCCTTCTACTAAAACAGCCGTTCTACTTTTAACAATGCTATTTTTAGCTTGGAAAATACCGTATAAAGATTTTGATTTTGAATAAATTAAAGTTTCCTTAGAATTAATATACTTTCTACCATTTTCCTTTGCAGGATCATCTTCGGCACATCGGCCACCAAAACCAATTACATTTCCATTCACATCGTGAATAGGAAACATAAATCTATTCTTGAAAAAATCATAAGAATTAGAATCTTTTACGCTAATTAAACCTGAGCTTTTACCTAATTCAAATTTTGCATTATCAAGTAGTATATTGGTTAAAAATTTCCAATCATCTTTTGCATATCCAATACCAAAAGAAATAATGGTTTCCTCATTGATATCTCGATCGATAATCATTTGTTTAACCCAATGCTCAGAAGGTAAATTTCTAAACGATTTTTGATACTGTTTAGAAGCCCATTCCATTAATATATAATGCTCTTCTCTTTCTGAACGCTTTCTTTTTACTTCTTCTGTCTCTTCTTCTCTTTCTAAAGTAATATTACATATTGAAGCAATCTTTTCAACAGCTTCAATAAAAGTGCATTTATCAATAAGCATCACAAACTTTAATCCATCACCAGATTGTTGTGTTGAATAACAAACGAAGTTGTTTTTTACTGTTGAAACTTTGAATGAAGGAGAACGCTCTTCTGGATTAAATGGAGATTTACATTCCCACAAAGAACCGGACTTTTTTAATACGGCATAGTTCGATATAATGGTGTGTATATCTGCTTCTCTTATTCTATCTATTGATTCTTGTTTATACATAAATTATCTTTTAAAGGCAGTACAACATTATTAATGCCCCAACCACGAAGCCAAAAGAAAACCATAGAATTCTAGTTATTCTTTTGTCATATTTATTAAATTCTTCTCGTGTCATTTTTTCTGTTTTATATATTTATCGTAAAATTCACTGACTGAACAATCCTTGCTGGTAGATGATGAGTTCGGGTTCAATAACTTCGAAGGAGTTAATAAGTTCATTAATTTGCGAGGTAAGTTCCTTTTGTTTATTGTTATAAAAGGATCTAATAATTTTTTTGTCTCCATGACTAATAGTTTCTGATTTTTCAAGTGAAAAAAGTTGATCCGCGACTTTTTGATTAGTTTTTTGTAATTCTTCCAACTTTGAAAGCTTTTCTGGATTTGTTGAATTTTCTATTTCTAGAAGTTTGTTAAGAGCTACAAAAAATAATATGGCTTCATATTCTGCTGCCAATGGCATTATAAATTTTTCGTATGCTTTTTTACAACTTATTTTATGTCTTTTAGAAAGATTTAAAAGGTGTTGTTTATTAGTTTCTATTTTTTGAAGCCAATTATTAGGATAAAATTCCTTTACCATTTCAAGTGCTTCGTTAGCCGAATATTTTAAAGAGTATTTCATTATTGTATTATTTTTTGTTCAATAGCTTTTTTTATAAGGCCAGTTTTAGAACTCACAGAAAACTTTGAGAATAATTGTGCTTTGTGAGTATTAAGGGTGCTTTCTGAAATAGACAGTGTATCTGCAATTTGCTTATCTGGATAATCAGAAGCTAAAAGTTGTATGATTTGTATTTGTCGTGGGGTTAATTTTTGTCCATCAACTGTAATTGTTTTTGATTTCCATTTCAAGCATTGACAATCATTGGAACAAATAAAATTGTCAGCTTCAGATAAATTTCCATTTAGATCAAAATCAGGAAAATGATCGGCAGCTCCATAAATACAAAAAGCAAATTGCTCTATAGCTTCTTGTTGAGAAAGGTGCTTTAAATCATTAAGTGCCTTTTCATCATCCAATAATTTTTCAAATAATAATGAAATCTTTTTTGGTTCTAGCTTTTCAAAAGGCATTGTTTTACCATTTGACAAAGCATATACCTTCTTTGTTTCTCTACAAGCAAATAATTCTGTTGAATTATCGCCTACTAATAATCCTGCAGGAATTTGGTGGATTAATTGACTTGTTTTAAATTTGTCGTTCATAAGGGAATTGTTTTAATTAATGATTTCTTTAAAACCCAGAAGAGCCACCTTCTGGGTTTTTTTAATTTTATAATATCTCTTTTTTAAAAACTCTCAAATTTGATTGTTTATTTTTTCTCTCATTATATACCTCAAAAATTGCAATTTCGATATCATCGTTAGAATTTATACCGTTAAAAACATGTGATATATATGCCTTTGTATAAGGAACACCTTTTTTACTAAGTATTTCTTTTTCAGCAAGTTTACTCATAACTTCTGGTATCCATTTACTCTTAAGGACTTTTTTTAACTTTATTTTTTCAGTTTTTTTTATCATATAAAAGTGCTATTTAGATTTATCTTTTTATTGCGTATATTTACTATACATTTTTATACTTTAACTATACAAAAATAACAATCATTTTTGATTATACAATAATTTTTGATTGTTTTTTTAATAAAAAGCTATGAGCACAGGAAAAAGATTAACATACTACATTGAAAAACAAGGTTTTAAGAAAAAAGAATTTTGTGAAAAATTTGGATTTGAATATAATAATCTGGTTAGTGTAATGGCAGATAAAAGACCGCTTGGCATTAATATATTAAACCAATTACATGAATCACTCCCAAATTTGAATGTACATTGGTTGTTATACGGAGAAGGCACAATTGAATTTAATAGTGAAAATTTTCAAATGGTTGCAGAAGATCCAGAAATATACAGTTCTAACGATCCATTCGAAAAAACACTTTTGAAATACTTAGAAAAGAAGTCTGTAATTGAAAAAATAAATGAAATCGCAAAAGAAAAAGACAAATAGTTTGGAATTAGAGTTAATATTTTCTGATAAAAATGGGGAACTCATTAAAAGGCTAAATAAAATTTTTACTACCCAAAAACTCCCCAATAAGAAAAATTTTCCTTGATTTTAAAGGGCTCACGCTTCAAGTTTTTTTTCTGTCGAGGTCACGACTTTTAAGAGTAAAAATCTCTTAACCCACATTAAAACCCGCTATTTGCGGGTTTTTTGTTGGACATTAATGGACTTTAAAGGACAATATTGGACAACTTTATTCCCCTAATTATTCCCCTTTGTAAATTTTCATAAATCTTTGAAGAATTCAGCCAAAGAAATTTGATGTATTTCTAATACTTTAATCAAAGTCTTTAATGTAATATTCTGACCTGATTCTATTCTCCAATATTGAACTCTATTTAGTTCGTTTTCAAAGGCAAATGTTTCATAACTTGTATAACCTCTTGATAATCTGAGTTCTTTAAGTTTTTGAGATATTTCCTTGATTTTTAAATCTATATTTCTATCTAAATTTTCCATAGAGTGGAAAATTGGAAATAAAGTCGCTTAAAATTTACCGCATATATTATACAAATTACTATATTAGCTGAAATTTTTAGTATGGATAGAATATTCTTTTCAGCATTATTTGTAATATTATTTGTAAATAATACAATTGGACAAAAGGTTAATAATAAAGTTGGTGATTCAATTTATGGAGATTTTAATGGAGATAAAAAAATTGAATATGCTTATAGAAAACTAATAAAAAAAGGAGTTGGAAATCCTTTAGAAGATGGTTCTCCCGATGTATATGAAGTTTGCTTTTCTGATGCTAATATTAAACCTATAAAAGATGATTTTTATTGGTTTATACTTATAAATGAAGGAGATTTAGATAATGATGGTTCAGACGAATTAAGTGTTCGTGAAGACCCAATGAATGGGTGCTTGGGACTTGTAAAAACTTTTACTATAAAAAAAGAAGAAACTTATTATTTAATTGAACCATTTCCTTTTTATAGGGGTTCTTGTGACAATGAAATAAGTATTAATCCAGAAGATTTAGTAGAAAAAACAAGTAATGCTGTATATTACTATGAGTATGAAGCAAGTAATAGTTATGTAGTTAATAATATTGGAAAAAAATTATTTGGTAAAAAAAATAAGGCATTTGATTTAAAAGTAAAACAAACCGAAAAAGATACTTTACAATCGAATAAAAAAAACAACGATACTTTAAAAAACTTAAAATCTAATAACGATAAAACTAACTCTGTTAACGAACCTAATAAAGGATTGGAAGAAAGTCCTTTAGTTGGGCGAAAAATTAGATATAAGCCAGTTGTAGAAAATACATGTAATGAATTTGGTAAAGTTATCATTGAAGTTATAGTAGATAGAAATGGTAATGTATTAAATGTTGTTAATAGTAATGGAACTAAAGCCAGTTCTTGTTTAATTAATATTGCTAAAATTAATGCTAAAAATACAAAATGGGAATCCGATTTAAATGCCCCTGAAAGACAATTTGGCTACTTAACTTATAATTTTTCTTTGAAAGAGTAAAATCCTCTTAACCCCTGTAAAATAAGCGACTTTGACTAGGTCGCTTTTTTATTACCCAAAATCAAAGTGTTAATGAAATGTTAAATATGCAAAATCGCCAAAAAAAAAATTGATTTCCGAGTATTAAGTAAAGAAAACAGTTTGAATTATTAATTATTAAATTTTAAAACCCAATGAAAAATTCGTTTTCGGTTAAAGCTATTTTAAGAAAAGAGCAACCAAGAAAAGATGGAACTGGAAGATGTCCTATTTACTTTCAGATTATTTATCGTGGAGGAAAAACTAAAACACCCTCTGGAAAATTAATTCACCCTAGTCAATGGGACGAAAAGAAAAAATGCCCAAAAGATTCATTATTAAAAAATGTTCTAATGAAAGAAGAAAGTAGAATTTACAAGATTCTTTTAGAGATGGAAAATAATGATGAAGTATTTACAAAGGAAACTATCTTGAAGAAAATTAAAGGAGAAGATAAAATTATAATCAATAACGACTTTTATTTCCATTTTGATGAAGTTCTTAATAAAAAGTTTGCTATTGAAAATATAGCTATTGGTACACAAAATCATTATAAAAATTTGAGAAATAAATTGAAAATGTTTAGACCAAAACTAACACTTGATGAAATAGATAAAATTTTCATTGAAGATTTTATGTACTTCTTAAAAGTAGATTTAGAGATTGGTAATTCTGGAATTAATAATCATATAAAAAATTTTAAAGCTGTATTAAATTTATTAATTGATGCAAAAAAAATTACTGAAAGCCCTACTAAAAAAATTAAAAAATTACACGAAGAACCACGAAAGAACTTTTTAAATCCTGATGATTTAGAACGATTAAGAAATGCCGACTTAAAACTAGGGAATTTAACTAAAGGATTGGAATATACTAGAGATTTGTTTTTGTTTAGTTGCTATACAGGATTGAGAGATTGCGATATAAAAGTTTTGAAGAAAAAAGACATTATTGATAATAAGGAAATAATAAAGAGGCAAATTAAAACTAAGACAGAAGTTACTATTCCTTTCAATAATTATTGGCTAAAAATCTTGAAAAAATATGGTTTTGATAAAAAGAAAGACGATGATTTAGTATTTGAATTAAAGAGTAATGCGGTATTAAATAGACATTTAAAAATCATTGGAAAAATTGCTAAAATTAAGAATAAAATTAATTTCCATGATGGACGCCATACGTTTGGTTCTATACTTGCTTTACAAGGATTTCCGATTAATTATATATCTGTCGCTATGGGGCATCGAAGTATAAAGACTACTCAAATTTATATGAATACTGATAAAGACACTTTAAGCAAATTAATGAAAAATGTAAAATTTTAATCTATGGAAACTAAAATACAAATAAATCAAAAATTGATAAAAAGAAAGATTCTTGAATTGGCTAAAACAAAGAAAGAACTGAATATTGAAAAAGGTAAAAATATGGCTGAAATAGTCAAGGTAATGAAACCAAAATTACCAACCGATATTTTGGATCTTGATGATATAAAGGAGCAATATGGATATTCTAAAAAAACTATTTATAGATACCGATGTAAAGGTCTAAAATATTCTAAAAGTTCAGAGAAAGGTTATGTACATATTGTTAGAAAAGATTTAGAGGATTTTTTAAAAAAGGATATGTATGATATATGATATTCAAAATTTCAAAACTGGTAAGTATAAAAAAATAAGAAAAACAATTTAATTTAAAATTTAAAATCATGGATAATAATACAACATATATAGATAATTTTATTTCAACAAGAAATCGAGTAAAAGAATGGACTGAATATTTTCCTAAACCGAAAGAAGGCAAAAAACCTTTGCCTAAAAAGTATAATTATTTCAGAAGAAGATTGTATAGTGAAAGAGGAAATAGCTTTTTATTATTGTCTTTACGCTACGATGACGAAGAAGACATATTCAGATTAAGAATAAATGGAAGTTTAAAAAAATGGTATTTCAATGGTAATACCCTTGATAATTTAACTCTACCTCAATACCAAATTTGTATGAAAAGAATTGCTTTGGAAACAGGTATCTCATACGATGATATGCTTCAAGGAAGAAATACTAAAATTGAATCAGGAGTAACGATTTGTTTGAAAGCTAAATTTAAAGATTTATTAAAATGTTTTGTTTGGTATAAAGATTTTGAAAGAGAAGAAAAAAGCAACACAACATTGTACTTTAGAGGTAAATTCTACAGCTTTATTCTTTATGAAAAAGCTATCGAAATTAAATCCAAAAGCCATTATAGAAAAGGTCGATATATAAAAGCTGATAAACCCCTTGAATTTACAAAAACATATTTAAGATTTGAAGTAAAAGTAAATTCTGTTTGTGGCGTTTCTTTTTATAAAGAAAAGGCAAATACCGTTGAAAAAATAATTGAAAATTGGAACGAAATTATATTACAAATCCAATCCTTTTTTGAAAGTATAGAATTCATAAATTTTGAAGATGCTAAACATGAATTTGAAAATATGACCTATTCAGAATTGAAGAAGTTTTTAATGGTTGTCGCAATTAAATCATTAGGTTTTCAAAAAGTATTTGAATTGTTTAATAAAATTGATACTGGAACAAATAAAACAAAGTATCGTAATGAAATTTTTAGTCTTTTAAGAAGTTTTGTTTCTGATAATATTGCTTTAAGAGAAGAACTTTTATATGAATTTGAGAGCAAAATAAATAGTTTACTCTATAATAAGATTAATAGTTATTCTAATAGTAATAAAACCTTAATAGAAGAATAAGCCAAACTTAATAAACACGATAATAAATAAAAAATCTTTTTAGAGCCAAACGAAATTGAAAAATAAGCCAAAGCGGAGATAAGTAAACAAGGTCAATTACTTTCTTCGCTTTATTTGTATTTAATTTTATTAATAAATGATTTTTTAAGCACTTCTTATGGTTTAAGATACAAATACTCTTTATGATTAAAAATCTGTGTTTAAACTGCCTAATTATTTATATGACAAAACTTATAAATTGAATATTGAAATAACTGACATTTTGTTAAATGGAATAATTGTTATGAAAAATATATGACAAGATGTCCTGTTTATCTAACTGGCATAATACTTGTTAAATAAACCTTAATAAAAAAAGTCCCAACCTCTGACCGTAAGGACTTTTGAAATATATACTATGGACGATTTTAAAGAAAAGGGAAATCGTCCTTTGTTTTGTGGGTGCAAATATACTACTATTTTTTACTTCTGCAAATCCTTTTTTCCTTTCTCGATTTTGGCGACGTATCGCCATATAATTTAATATTTTTTAAGATGGAAAATTTTCATTTAGTCCATGAAGATGGCGTGTACAAACTAAAAAGAGAGAATGCTGAAAGAGCTTCTAAAGTAATTGATTCTAATAAGCAAGATGCTATTAGCCAATCGAGAGATTTTATTGTTAAACAAGGTGGTGGTTCTTTGAAAATCCATAAAAACGATGGTGGATTTCAAGAAGAAAGAACTTATCCAAAGTCTAATGACCCTAGAAAAAGTAAAGGATAGTATGGAAAAAGATTACTTTAAATATTATAAACCAAATTTCTTAATTTATTTGATTGTTGGTGTTTTCGCTATAATATATATTGTTAAAGAGAAATATCTGCTTTCAATTTCTGTCTTAAGTATTTTGTCGTTTTTTATAATAATAATTACAAAATATTTGTGGAATAAAAATCCATTTAAATTTCTTTTTTGGATTGATGACTTTTCTGGTCGTTATGAAGGGAATTTAATTTATAGTTATGTTGATGAAAAAGGAGCATCACATTCAGGAGAATTAAAACATGTGAAAATAATAAGCCAAAGCGGTTCTAAAATTACAGTTTATTCATTTTCGATTAAGCCTGATGGAACCAAATCTTCGCTTTCTGTAAATAAGGGTATGTTTGTTGAAAAAACTGATGATGAAAAGCATTTTAGATTAATATATACTTATTTGAATGATGGAAGTTTAGAGCAAGGATTTCCTCCACATTATGGTACAGAAATAATAAAAGTTTTAAATAAGAATGGAGTAAAAACATTAGAGGGAGAATATTATACAAATAGACATCCATATCAAACTAGAGGAAGTTTTAAAGATATGGTTTGGAAGAGTAATGATAATGAACATGAATTTTAAATTAAGAGATTATGGCAACTTTAAATAAAGAATACATAGAATTTGATAAAGAAATCAAGTTAAATGAGAATAAAAAACTTGATTTGAAAAGAAGTAGAAAAAATATTAGAAAAAATATTCAAAAGTGGTTTAAAGATAATAAACCTAATGAATTACAACCCAAATTTCATGGGCAAGGTTCTTTTGAAATGAACACTGGTAATAATCCAATTATTGAATATGATTCAGATGGAAATAAAATTTATAAATATGACTTGGATTATGGAGTATATTTTATTGAAAATGAAGGAGAAGATAACAAACGTAATATTGATACTTGGCATGACTGGGTTTATCAATCTGTAGAAAATTATACTAATCAAAAGCCTATTAGAAAAAACACTTGCATTAGAGTAGTTTTTTCTGACGGACACCATATTGATTTACCTATATACTACAAAAATGGAGATGTAATTGAAATTGCTCATCGTTCTAAAGGATGGTGTTTAAGTGACCCAAAATCATTTTACGAATGGTTTAATGAAGAGAAAAAGAATAAAAATAGACTTGAGTCAATAGTTAGATGTTTAAAAGCTTGGAAAAATTTTAGAGAATTAAATAATACCAATTTAAAATTACCTAGCGGATTTGAATTAACTATTCTTGCAACTAATAATTATGTTGATAAAGATAATTTAGATGATTCCTTTAGAGAAACTGTTAGGACGGTTTTGTCAAAATTAAATGAAAAATTTGAATGTTTGAGACCAACAACGCCAGTGAATGAAAATGTATTTGAAACTTATTCTGAAACTAGAAAAAAAGATTTCTTGACTACATTAGAAAGTTTGCTTAAAGATTGTGATAAAGCTAAAGAAGAGAAAAATTATAAGAAAGCTTCTGAAAGGTTAAGGAGTTATCAGTTTGGAGATAGATTTCCTCTTGGCGCTGATAAAGATGAAGAAAATCAAAGTAATAAATTACATAGTGCTTTGGGAAGTTCATTAATAACACCAAAACCGTATGGATATTGAAAATCAAGTAAAAGAAGTTTTAACTTTTTTTAAGGGTTTAACATATAATGAAGTTGAAAAAAAAATTATTGGTAGAATTTATATTCTAAATGAGGATTATTACGAAGTTGAAATTAATTTTACTGATTTTCCAAATTCATTACCTGTAGTTAAAGAATTACTAACAAGAATACCTATAAAAGCTGATAGACATACCTATACAGATAATGGAAGTTTGTGTTTCACGACTAGAGCAAATGCTGAAATCCTTTTAAAGACTAAAATAAAGACATTAAAAGATTTTATTAATCATATTTTAATACCTTATTTGAGAAACAATTCTTATTATGAAATTCATAACAAATACTTTAGTAATGAATATTCACATGGAACTTTAGGAGTAATGGAATCTTATAAAGATATTTTAATGATTAATGATAATTATAAAATTGCTCGGTTGATTTTGGATAGAATTGAAGGAAGAAATTTGAAATTTAAAGATTTGTGTTATTGTAATTCAAATTTACCATTAAAGAAGTGTAAAAATGGTAAACATGAAAAAGCATATAGAACTTTTAAATTGATAAGTTCTGATACTTTAACAAATGATTTAGTTAAAATAATTGAGTTTTTGAAGTTAGATTAAGCCAAGTTTTCACTTGGCTTTTATTTTAATCAAGATAATAAAAAAGTTGAGCTTTCTAAAAAAATAAAAAAATTATACCTTTACGGAATGGTAAAAGAAGTAATTGAAGATAGAATTTCTAAAATAAAATTGAATAAAAATGAATTGACTACACTTTCATTTTTTTCAGGTGCTTTAGGTTTAGATATTGGTTTAGAAAAAGAGGGTTACAATATTGTTTTAGCTTGTGAATTTGATAAAGCTTGTAGAAATACTATAACGCTAAATAAACCTGAAATTGGTTTAATTGGAGATATAAGAAACTATTCAGCCGAAGAAATAATTAAATTTTCTGGATTAAAAAATAAAAATCAAGTTGATGTTATAGTAGGCGGTCCACCTTGTCAGGCATTTAGTACTGCTGGTAAACGATTGGGTTTTGCTGATTCTCGTGGAAATGTTTTCTTAAAATATTTAGAAGTTATTGAAGAAATCTCACCTAAATATTTTGTAATAGAAAATGTTAGAGGATTAATGTCTTCTATTCTCCAAATTGATGAAAAAGATTCTATAATTGAGCAAATACCTGATTGTATTTTAAACGAAAAAGGTTCTTCTTTATACTATGTTATTAAGAGATTAGAAAGTGCTGGATATAACATTAATTTTGATTTGTATAATTCAGCGAATTTTGGAACTCCACAAATTAGAGAAAGAGTTGTAATTATTGGAACTAAAGGAGATAAAAAGATAAATAGATTAACTCCAACTCATACAGAAAATGGGGAATTTGGATTACCTAAATGGCAAAATTTAAAAGACGCTTTTAATTCACTTAATGGTATTAAAAATCATGAGTTTATTACTTATTCTGATAAAAGAAAAAAATTATACGAAAACCTAAAAAGTGGTCAAAACTGGAGAGATTTGCCTTTAGATTTACAAATGGAAGCTTTAGGAAAAGCTTTTTTTCTAGGAGGAGGTAAAACAGGTTTTATGAGAAGATTAGATTTGAATAAACCATCTCCAACTGTAGTAACTAATCCTGCTATGCCAGCCACGGATTTATGTCATCCTACCGAAATTAGACCTTTGAGTGTTGAAGAATATAAAGCTATACAACAATTCCCTATTGATTGGATTTTGGCTGGTAATTCTTCGGATAAATATAAACAGATAGGCAACGCCGTTCCTGTTGGATTAGGTCAAGCTATTGGTAGAGAAATAAAAAATCATTTAAAAAATATTGATAATAAAGATTTTGAAAACTTTAAGCATTCAAGATACCTTAACACTAAATATGAAGACTTTATTAAAAAGTTTGAAAAACTGAATATTCCCAAAGAAGTAACTTACTCCCTATTTGATTAATTATCGAATTATTCATACATTGGCTAAAAATATTTGCCGATGGATAATAAAGTAAAATTTGATGATAAATTAGACAAAATTTTCACTTACGCTAAAGAATATTTAGGAAATTTACCTAAAGATATTGAAGTCGTTTTAAAAACGGCTTTTAGTGACGTGAAAAATTTGCCAACTCTTGGGTATAACGCCAAAAAAACTAATGATTATAACGATGTAATTTCTTTAAAAGAATACGTTGTAAAGTTTGTTGATAAATATACTAAAGGTTTTGAAAATAGACCATCGGTAAGAACTGGAAATAGTTCTAAAACTTTTCCTGATCCAATTGTTGGAAAAATACTATCAATTAGAATAAATACTATAAATAACAATGATTTAAAAAAAATCGTTGATGGACATAGTTTACAAATGTCTATTGAAAATATTGTTGGGGATTTACTTGAGGAATATTTATCATTGAGATTAGCCGATTTAGGTTGGTATTGTTGTTGGGGAAGTTCTATTGATGCAGTTGATTTCTGTAATGAAAAAGGAGAACTACTTCAAATTAAAAATAGTGATAATTCCGAAAATAGTTCATCTAGTAGAGTAAGAAATGGTACTCAAATAATGAAATGGGCTAGAAGAAAATCTACTAAAGAAAATACTTTTTACTGGGAAGATTTAATTGCTTTAACTGGAGCTAAAAATATTTCCGAAGAGGATTTTGTAAAGTTCGTAAGTGCTACAATAGAAAAAAATCCTGCTTGTATTTATGTCGCTAATGAAGAAATGTATAAATGAAGATGGCGTACAAGCAATATAATAAAGATGGTATTGAAATTACCCCGCAAGATTTACAAAATAAAACACTTTGGTGTAAAGATGGTGAAAAAATTGAAGAAGCTTTTGTAGATAAATTTGGGGAGAAATTAGATTTAATCATTAACCCAGAAAAAGTTAATAATCCTTATGCTCCTGACTTATTAAAATCGAATTTATACATAGCGGATTTAAAAACTCAAAATACTCCATTTTTTAAAGCTAATGATTTATATGGTATTGACCCTACTTATGCGGTAGTATTTAATAGAAAAGATGCTGAAAGATATTGGAAAAACTACAGAGAAATAATTATATATTTTTGGGTAGAATGGCATTCTGTAAAATTTGAGATGGGAAATTTAGTTAAGGAGGTAGAATTTTTAAATGGAGTTTGGAGTATTAAATTTTTAGATTTGGTTGAATTGTTAAAAGTAGCTCCTGAACATATGTATCAACAACGAGTTAATGACACTAAAGGTAATGCCAAAGGGAGTTTTGTTTTGGATATAAGAAATAATGCTTTTGAAAGATTAATTTAAAATTGATTTTCCCCTAATTATTCCCCTTGAATAATTTACAATTTATAAAAATGTAGTAAATTTGTGGAGTGAAGGCTTAAAGTTACGACCCTGTCGAGGTCACAACATAAGGCATAAAATGAGTCTTTAAAGACAAGAAAACCTCGGGATTACCGAGGTTTTTTTATTTTATCTAATTAGATAATATTATCAAATAATGTTATTTCTATTACCCCCATTGTTACCCCTAAATTTAAAATCCCCTAAATTCACACAATTCTTTAATAGCTAATTTTTGCTTTTCAAATAATTCTTTAAACTCTGAAACATTAATTCTTATCCTAATGTTACCATGTTTATCATAGGGGTGTGCTTCAGTTTTTTGGTTTCTCTTTTCATTAATTTCAATCCAATATGTATTACATAATGGTAATTTATCATCTATAATTTTAGAATCTAAATTTACACCGTATTCTTTTGTTTTTTTTGTTATTGACAACCTTTCACAGATTTTATCAAAAACTAAATTATTAAAACTATTCAAGTTTAATAAAGATTTAGATGGGTCATTATTAACTGTTTTTATAAAAAGTAAAAAAGATGTTCTTAATTCTTCATATTCCTTGTCGTCTGACCAAAAACCTCTATTAAAAAAAGACTCTGGGTTTTCAACTTCCCATTCGTTTTTTAATGTAAAACAAATTATATCTGATGGTTGGTCGTTAAAAATATCTCTAATAAATTGGTTTTGCTCAGAATTTACTTTAAAATCAATAAAATTAAATGGATTATCAAACAATAAATTAAGTCCTTGTAAAGAAATCATTGGGTTTTTATTTTCTAATAATTTAGTAGCAATAATTTTTCTAGTTACATTATCATCAGAAGTATAATACTTATAGAAATTTAACTCTCTTTGTATAAAATAATTTTCAGAATTATCACTAAGAATTAAAGCTGTTTTTTTGTTGTTAGATAACCAAGCAACCATATAATAATTAACTAACCAATGCCTATGTTTTTCAAATGTATATTTTTTATAGATTTCCTCGTCAAAAGGATAATCAGGAAAATATTTAAAACATAATGCAACTTGATGATTAAATAAAATATGCTCATTTGTAATTATCTCCTTTATAAAGTTTAACACTTCAGCATCTTTAGAAAAATGTTTTTTAAAATAGAATAGAATCCCCTCAAAATGAGTCAAAATTAAATTACTATTTTCTAATAACTTTTTCTTTATTTCTTCATCTAAATTAAGTTTGTATAAAGAAAAACCAATTACTGTTTTATCTAAATATTGTTCAGAAGAAGCTTTATCAAAACACTCTAAAAATCTTTTTTTTAATTTTTTATGCGTTTTGGCTTTTAATTTTTTAGCTTCCTTTCCTTCGGTTTCTTCTTTGTATTCCTTTGTAATGTCAGAAAATTTACTATTCTGAATTTTTAATTCTTCATCTATATCTTTAACCTCTTTTATTAATATTTTACTCCCTTGTGGAATTAAACCTATATCTCTAGATATTAAATCTAAACCCGCAATTAATTTTTGGGAAGTAATTTTATCTTTAGATAGAATTCTAATATCATCAACATATCTTAGATATTTATAATCTAACTTTTTTGTAGTTCTTTTTATTTCACTATCTAAATAAAACATATATAGGTCTGCTAATAAAGGAGAACTAATTGGACCTTGCGGAATACCGTGTTTACTCTTAAATGTTTTATGATTGGAATCTGCCGTCCATGCTTCTAAACAATTGGATAATAAGACTAAAATTTCTTCTTCAATTTTAAAAATATTTTTTAAAATTTCACAAAGTATATTATGGTCAATTGTATCAAAAAAAGATGCAATATCAAATTCACTTAAATATATATATCCATCTTCAAAATGTTCCTTAGAAATTTCATTAAATCTCTTCCATTTCTTTTTCCAAGATTTAAAAAAAAACTTTCTATCCTCACTATTTGCTGTGGATAGGTTTACAACATTTCCAAAAATTATTTTGTCATAATAAGGAGATATAACATCGTAAGAAACGTCGGCAATTATATTTACTAATGATTGGTAAACCAACAAATCAATAAAATTTAGCATAGACAAAGGTCTTACAAAATTGTCTTTTTTGGGAATAAAAATTTTATGACATTTTTCAGGAAAATAAATATCTTGTTTAATATTATTAATAACGGTGTTTATATTGTCATCAAGATACAATTCAAATAATTTTAAATCTTCGTAGTAAATTGTCTTGTATAAACTTCTTCCAGAAGTTTTTAATCTTTCAAATGCAAGTTTAAAATTATCGCTAGAAAGAAATTTTTGGTATTGTGTCATTTTATTAGTTTCTAAAAATTATCTAGGATAATATTTATTATTGTAAATTAATGTTTTGATTTAAAAAATTATTTCTAGAAAGATACTTATTATAAATTGGCTCAATTCCAATTATAAAATCTTTATTTTTCATCCAAACTAAAACATCTATATCATTTTTAGCATCTTCTGTTTTACTAAAAATTTTATTAATTTTTAAAGCTATCGTTCTAGGCACTCCACTTGTAATTAATCTGATTGTCACCTTGTCTTGTGTCCCAAGTTCAAGATGTATTGGCAATGCTAAAGTAAGTTTGTATAATTCTTTTTCTTCTTCATTTAAAATCTCCTCTAAAATATCAGAAAGTAACTTTATATATTTTAACATTACAAAAGTTATTATCTTAGAGTTAATTTTTATAACATCTTTTATAACTTTATTAATTTCCCTAACATCATTTCTATCAATTCTAAAATTTTCATGTACTCTTTCACTAGAAATATAATCAATCCTAGACATAATCAATTCTTTTATGCTCTTTCCTTGTATCCAGTTAATAGAATTTATACAAATTCCAGATGGATATATAGAGATACTATCCTTTCTAAAAATTTCCTCTGTAATTCCAAAAATATCATTCAATCTAGTAATAATAGAATCTAATTGCCAATAAAAACTATTATTCTCATAATTAATTTCTACTGCTCGAACTCTTGTATATTTTTCAAATAAATTAGAATTGTTTTTTGCATTTATAACCCATTTTTTTATTCCGTCATTTTGTATTTTTTTATACAATTCATTTTGTAAAATTGGGTCAATAGAAGGATTCTTTTTTATAACTCTTAGTGGCAATTTAAAATCTTCAAAAGAGTTTTTCATTATTTCAACAGCTTTATTAATCTGTGATTCAGAAAAACCTTTTTTAGTTAAAAAGTTAACTAAATTATCTTCATTATGTAAATATTTATGTCTTAATGTATTTACTAAATTTTTAATTTTCCCATCGTCAATATTTAGGGTCGAACTACCTAAATCTTCAAGATTAATGTTTTTTAGATTTCTAGTTATTGAAGTTACTACTTCTTTGTGATAATCTGCTTCATAATAATTCTCAGCCCAACTATTAGTTTCACTAGTTATACAAAAAATACTTCCATAAAGAGAATTTTTTAATCTACCTGCCCTCCCAATTAGGTTTCCAAATTCAAAATTACTTAACGGTATTTTATCTTTATTAGGTTTTAAAATAAATAAATTATCCGCAGGAAGATTAACACCTTCTAATAAAGTAGAAGTACAAAATAAAGTTTTTATTAGACCTTTTTCAAATAATGTTTCGATTTCCTTTCTAACAAATTCTGGTAATGTCCCATGATGGAAACCAATACCTTTTTGTAAACATAAAATTAGATTATATTTTGGATGTATATCTTCTTTTAAATAATTTATTAAATCTCTAATTTCAGGTTCAATTTCATTTTGTTCAACTTGTTCATTAGCAAATTTAAGTGCCCATATTTCTGCATAATCACCTCGATATGCATAAATTAAATTACTTGAATTGGGGTCTTTTATTAAATTAGATAATATTAAAGAGATAGCATTTCCGATATTAGAATTAAATATTTTTTTTATACTACTAATCTCAATAGCATTTTCAACTTTAAAAGTTCTTTTTTCTGATGTATAAATAGTAAACCCTAAACTATTTTCATCTAAACTGATTATTGTTTTTAATTGGAAAACGGGAGATAATTCAGAAGATACAACTTCACTTTCCTTGTTAAATAAATCGGAATATAATTTGTTAGGATTAAGAATGTTTGGTCCCGCAGTAATAATTTTAGTCTTCGGAAGAGTTTTGGAAAATTCTTCAAAAACATATTCAAACAAATTTCCTCTACCATATTCATCTTCAACACCTTGAATTTCATCTATAAAAATTAAATTAGGCAATAATAAAGCCTCCTCTGAATTAATTATTTTTATAGCCCTTTCAGGAGTAATAACATAAATTACTTTTTTAGAAATTTCAGTTTCTTCTTCTATGTATGCTGTTTTTATTTCTACATTATTTAAATCTAATCTTAACTCCTCTGTAACTTGGTTAATTAATGCTCTAGAAGGTACTATATAGAAAACAATATATTCTTCATTTTCATAGAATTGCTCTTCAATATACTTTTTAATAATAAATGACTTACCAGATGATGTTGGAGCAGATATAGAAACATAATTAGAGGATAGTAAATTTTTAAAAAGATTACTCTGAAAATCTGTAACTAAGTAATAATTTTCATTTATCTTAATTAAATTTTCAACCCTCTTGTTTAATAGTTCTTTTTCTAAATAAACGTCTTCATTAAAATTTGCTATTTGTTCTAAAGGATTATCGCTATCATTAGAAAAAATTGGTTTTAAAAATTTTGTAGCTGTAAGATTCCCTACTCTAGAAAATAAAACATAACAGCTTTTTAAAATTTCAACATCATTTTCAAAATTTAAAAAAAGTAAAATGGCAATTTCTTGTGCTTTTTTTTGATGTTTAAAATCATAACTTAATGCAATAATAGACGAGAGCCAAATTAATTTCCTTAATTCTACTTTCTCAAAATTATAAATAGGTTTTTTACCTATTTTAGAATAAAATACATTAACAACAAGTTTTTCAATAGACTCATTAAGAAATGTATTATTATATACTTTTTCTAAATTTTTATTCACTTTTTTTTCTGTAAGGTGCTTTATGAATCTTATAATACATTCCGTCTCTAAACGAATCTATATTGTTAAAAGGAAAAATAAAGAAATCTAAAAAGCATTTTTTCATCGCATCACTTTCATCAACTTTAGCTTTAATTTTTTCTATAAATTTCTTTTCCTCATTAACCATAAAATCTTTTATTAACTCCTCTAATTTATCTTTAGAAGTTGCTCTTTCTTCAAAAGTATTAATCCTATCTGTATTATACATAATTAAAATAGGGTGTACATATACTTGATCCCTAAATTCATCTGTTCCTGGTGTTAGTCTATTAAACACTTCTTCAAAATCAATATCAGTTGAATCTTCATCAATAAATAAATTTTCATTAGCAACTATAAACTCCATTGTATTAACTTCAGATTGCACTTCAGAATTGTAAAATCTAGACAACGATTCAAATGCATTATCTACAGCACTACTAAAACCTTGCTCTATTTTAGATTCACCAATCAATAGAGCATTAGTAAAATTTTCATCCTCTGTTTCGTAATATCCTAAAAAGATTCCATCTCCGCCTTTAACTTGGTCTACACTATTAGATAAAGATTTTATCTTATGGGCAACCATTTTACATTTTAAAATACTTTCAACTAATGCAAACAGTAATAATTCTCCATATTTGCCATCAGTTTGTGGGTTTTTATCTCCAAAAAAAACTAGAGCTTTATCTTTTAAAGATTCATCGAGTCTTTTACTTCCACTTTCTTCTCCAAACTTTGCTTTTAAAGACTTTAATTCTGTTTTTTTAGAAGATTCACTATGCACATAATCTTTCAGAAAATAGCTTAATTCATCAATTAAATCATCAGGTTTAAATGTTATACCAGTTACTTTTGGTGTATAACCTCTAACAGTTATTTTAAAATCTTTGTTTTTAAAATGACTCATTAATTGTCTATCTACCCAACTAGAATCAATTTTTATTGTTTTTTCCCAATCAATTTTCATTCTTAATAAAAAATAAGCCAACAATTTAATGAATCTCTATCTTTTTTAGTAAGATAATTCACAAAATGTTATCAAAAAAAAGCGTTAAATAAATGTTAAAAAATAAATTTAAAAACATGAATATCAAATACTTATCTTTTTTTGTAAGAATTTACAACGTAATTTTGCTTCAAGAAAATGTGACTGCCTGCTATTAAGTAAGTATGTACAAATAAAAAAATTAAAATTATGAATCAAAGTTTTTCTGTAAAAGCAATCCTAAGAACCGACAAAAAAAGAAAAGACGGTTTGTGTCCAATTCATTATCGAGTAATTATAGATAAGAAAACAATTAAACTAACTTCTGGAGAGTACGAATTAGAATCTAATTGGAACAAAAAAGATGGTCTTGTAAAAGGCTCTAAAACAAGTCAAATTAATTGTCTTTTAGATAGTCAAGTTGCAATGCTAAAAGACTTTCTAAGACAACAAAAATCTATTAGTACTACTCTATCTACAGATTTAGTAAAAGCATTTTATTCTAAAGACGATAAAGATGACTTCTTTGTAGCATATGATACATTTTGCAAAAGAAAATTTAAAGAGGTTTCATTAGGAACTCAAAAACATTATTTACTATTAAAAAAGCGTATCGAACAATATCGACCAAATTTAAAAGTCCAAGATATAGACGTAAGATTTATAGAAAATTTCGACGCTTTTCTTAGGAATAAGAGCGTAATATCTGATGCTGGACTATTCAACCGACACAAGAACTTAAAAGCGTTTATTCGCTTTGCAATTAAGCAAAATCTTTTAAAGAGTAATCCTTATGAAGATTTCAAAATGCCAAAATGCAAACAAAAGTTCGAGCATATAACACAACAAGAATTAAAAAAAATTAAAGAACTAGATCTAACAGGATATAAAAATAATACTGGACTAAGTATAACTTTAGATATGTTTTTGTTTTCTTGTTATACAGGTATGCGTTGTTCCGATGTACAAAATCTTAAATGGTCAAGCATAATTAATATGCAGTATATTAAAATGGATACCCAAAAAACAGGTGCACAATTGGTTATGCCTTTAAGTCGTTTAGCGAAACTTATTTTGATGCGTTACAAAAAATATAAATCTGAATATGTTTTTCCAAAGAGAACAAACGAATGTCTTAATCGTAATCTAAAATTAATTGCGGAGTATTGCGAAATAGATAAAAAGATTACTTTTCACATGGCTAGACATACTTTTGCTACAATATTAGCAGACGAAAATGTAAATCCATTCCATATTGCCAAACTAATGACACATAGTAACATGAAACAAACAATGACCTACGTCAATTCTTCTGCAATTTCTTTAGAGGCTTCTGTAAATAAGATTAATATTTTTAATTAAAAGTCTTTAAAGAATTCTTCTGGTGTAATGTTATGAACATCAAGTAATTTAAAAAAGGTAGTTAATGTAATGTTGCTACCTTTTTCTATTCTCCAATATTGTACTCTATTTAATTCTTTATCGAAAGCAAAGGTTTCTTGACTCTCATAACCAGCTTCTTTTCTTAACTGCTTAAATCTTTTTGCAACCTTTTCTATTTGCGGTAAATATTTGTTTTCTTCTTGTTTCATAATGAATGTGAAATTCCTAAATATTCACACATAAGGTTACCGCACTTATGTATACCGCACTTAAGTAACAATTACTTATATTTGTTCAAAAAACATCAAATGGCAACAGAAAACAGTTCTTATTACGAAAATTGGAAAGAAAAAAATCCAAATAGTACAATTCACGAATTTTACAAACAAAATTCAAACACTTTAAAAGATACAAATAAAACAGAACCTATTATCTATGAAGAAAAAACAAAAAAAAACTACTTCATTATTTTTACAATAGTTGGATTTCTTCTAATAAGTTTGATTGCATTTGTAAGCCCATTAAGAGAAAGTTTAAATTTTACAAACAAAACAAACGAAGAATTAAATTTTACTAATAGAACAAATGAAATTAAACAAATCAAAGAATATGTTGATGGTAGTTTAAATAAACTAATTACAGAAGCATATAACGAATATATTAATGTAAGATTTCCCAATATTACAAATCAAGAAAAAGAGTTTTACAAATTAGAAGCAAAAAAAGACTTAGCAATAATTGCAAATGAAGAATCGGAAAAAATAATGCTAACTGTTAACGAAAATAATCTAAGTTTTAAGGAAGTAAAAAAGGTAATAGATAGTAGCGAATTTCAAAATCATCTTAAACAAGGAATACGAAATAAATATAAAGATAACAACGACCTAGTTACAATAGGAACTAAATCTAATTATCCGTTGCTAAAAACAGATTTAGATTATTGTTACAGAAGCATTTTAGAATATACTAACGATTTACCTTACGATTATTATACAAAAGGTTACTTAAAAAATAATTTAAGTCTAGAAGGATATTTCCACATAACAATACTAATTAAATCCAACTCTAATTCCAATAAAGAAATAACTTCAATAGTATATTTTCAAGAGACAAACCAAAATGAAGAAAAAAACAAAAACTATCTTGTTAGAGAATTTAAAAAAGACGTAAATACAAACGAAAAAGAAGAAATTAACGCAATCTGCGAAGACCTAATTAAAACATCAAAAAAGTATATTTGTGAAAACTTAAATTCTACTTGTAACTTCGAAGAATATTGGGGAGATTAAAACATTTTATTCTTTTTCATTTCAAAAGCTCCCTCAAAAAGGAGGTTTTTTTAACAAAGTTTAACAAAACTTTAACTAAAAATCGCCGAAAAACGGTATCGCGACACAGTTTCTCTTAATATAAATTTTAAACTTTTATTACGATGAAAAATTCAAAGAGAACCAAAGTGGAAATGGCAATATCTATTCTTGCCATAGCAATTCAAAAACAAAATGAAGAGTTTCTAAAATTAGAAATTCAAAAATTAAGAGAAGAGTTAATTAAAGAACTTAATCTTAAAAAAGAGTATTTAACTAAAAACGAAGTTTGCCAAATCTACAAAATTAGCCCAACTACATTAGAACGCTATATAAGAGATGGTCTAAAAGTTTATTCTACAGGAAAATATACAAGTAGAAAGTTTTTAAAGGCAGAATTAGACGATTATCTAGAATACAGAGCTAAATTAAATAGAAGAAATTATGGTAGGCTTAGATAATCTTAGAATAGGCAACGATTTTCATAATCGTTGCCCATTAAATTTAGATGGAATATTAGAAAAAAACTCTAAGAGAGTATCTATTAAAAGCTATAACCATCATCACGAAAATCATACTAGAGCAATTTTAAAAATTTATAAAGAAAATCATTCTAAAGAAAATTACCCTAAAAAGGAGAAATCCAAAAAAGCTTTTCTAAGATTAGAATTTCTACATTTTAAAACACTCTATAGAGTAAGAATAACAAATAGTCTAAGAAAATGGTATTTTGGCATTAATTCAACGCAAGATTTTAATTCTGAAAGTTTGTTAGACTGTTTAAATATTTTATCAGAAATATTAGGCATTCATTTTGAAGAATTATTACAATACAAAATCTATCGAATAGAATTAGGTATTACATTTAAAATAGATTCAGATTATAAATTATTATTGCAAAAACTAAGTAGTCACAGAGATTTTAAAAAATATGGCCATTTCGACAATTGCAGTAGTGTTTATTTTAATGGAGAAAATATAGGTGTTATTTGCTATGACGTTTTACAAAAAATGTTCGATAACAACCAGATTTCTAAGAATGTTTACAATAAACTATCTGAAAAATTTTTCTTTCTTCGGTTAGAATTAAAAATAACAAAAAGAGCTGGTGTTGAATTTGCTAACAAGCATATGTATAACTTAAAAGCTTTATTGGAAAATAGTACTGATGTTTTAAATTATTGGGTAGCGCAAATGCTTAATATAGAAGTCAACGAAGATATTTCTATAGAAGAGATAATAATGCTAAAAAACTTAACTCCTAAAGATTTTGTAGAATTTACTAGCTCTAAATATGCAGAATTAATTACAATGCAAAAAATGAACGCATACATAGATTTAGCTATTATAAATAATCCTAAAAAAAAGTATGCTGTAAAAAATGCATTTAAAAAGAATCTAGAAAAGTGGCGTGTCCATAATAAAACAAGTAACAAAGAATTTTTAGAACAGTTAATTCTTTCTAAGCAGAAACTAATTGTCTGAAAAATAACAAGAAACAGGGTATCAAATTTTAAGATATCCTGTTTTTTTTATAAAATTTAATTCCTTCTTTAAATAATAAAGGTAATCTATATCTAAAATAAGAGTATAACCTCATATAAAATCAATATACAATATCTCTATATACTAACAGCGATTTTTTTTTCGGCGACCATATTATTTCATATCAAAAGCAACCAAATCTTACATATACAACAAGTAAGACATTTTTAAAAAAAATAAATATTACCAAATCATATAATAAACTATAAATAGAGCATAATTACCTTCCTTTATTATTTTTTTATAACATATAAATAAATAGCAAAGCCAATATTCATATGCTAAACAATAAATTTAAGAGAATCAAATCGTAATTTATTAACTTGTATTAAAGTAAAAATTTTAATTGCTAAAATCGTCTATATTAGACTTCACTTCTACCAGATTAAAAAAGAAAAAATTGTTATTATTTTTTCACTCAAATTACTCAAATTACTCAAATTACCCCCAGAGTTACCTCAACAAAAACCAACTCACCCCTTGTTTCTCTTGCTACTCCGCTTCTTATAAGTATGTTTCTAACCTGTCGAGGTCACAAACAAAAACCCTTATCCTTTTAAATAAAGACATAAGGGTTTTTTAATTTATATCTTTTTTACATCAAAACCTTTTTCTTTTTTTAAACTCTAGTACTTTAATTACCATTACTACAAAAAAAGCAAAAGAGAAAAAAACAGATATGTCAATTTACTGCAAAATGTACTAAAACAATTGTGCGAATATTACAGAACATACAACCCAAAAGAATATTTATTTGAAGGTCAATACGATAGTCAATATACAAACAAGATTAACAAATTTCCAGACAAGCATTACAAAAAACAAAAATTAATAAGAAAATCGGACTGATATACTATTTATTCAAAGAATTATTAATCCCTTAATATGTTATAAATATTTATTAGATTTGATACTACTTATAAAATGATATTTTTTAACGCATTACCATTTTAAATATCAAATAAATTAAACAAAAAACGCTTAAAAATATTCGTATACTAAGAGTTGTACACAATTTGAAAAAACTAACAGTCATATTTGTTTTATTATTACTTTTTAGCTGTAAAGATAATAAGCGGAAAAACATTTCTAAATTTTCTGAAGAAGATGCGTACGAATTAATAAATACATACTTTCTTGAACAATTAAATCAATACGATTCACATTCTATAATTTATTTGAATAATAGAATTCTTAAAAAACCCGAATATCAACACACATATTTCGGAACTGACTCTATTGTAAATATGCCATTTAGAAAAATTTCGATTCCTGTATTCTCAAAAGAATATTGGAAAATTAATAATATAAAAAACATAAGAGTAATAGATTGTAAAGAATTTGATTCATTTTTCAGAGAAAACGATTCAATTGATTTGGAGAAGTTGTGGAGTACTAAATTTAATAATGAATATATACATAATGTCTCCTATCCTATTTACAACCCGAAAACAAAAATTGCTGTAATAGAAGATTATCATTACAAACCTTTTCTGTATTGCGGAACTGGATTAGATAATTTTTATTACTATAGAAAAACATTAAACGGTTGGGAAAGGATTAAATAAACTGTGTATAACAGCTAGTTAACCTCAGTGGCCTGTGCTTGATTTTATCAAATTTTTGGAAAATTTATTACAACAAGAATCATTTAAAATTATTTACAACAGAAATAAAAAAATCTTCAAAACTCACAGTCGAATTTTATAAGTTATATAACAAGAGTACTTATAACTCTCTAGATATCGGAGTAATCAATTATCTAACTAATTCAATTGTTCATGCACAAAATAACAATCCTATAAGCACTTGAGTGGCTAATTTATTATTTATCAAATACTCAAAAAACAAAATATTTTAGAAGATTTTAAAACCAGATTATTCTTTAGCCTTCAAATTAGAAAGTAAAACTACTTCAATTGAGCAGTTGAATTGAATATTGAAAAATTATGGTTTTCTTTACAATTAAATTGGTATAAAAGCAGCCGCTAAATTTTATTTTAAAAAAAGATCTGAATGATTTAAATAAAACAGAATTAGCTACTTTAATTGTAATGACAAGAAATCCCTCCCTTTTTAATCCAATTTAGAAGACCTAAAAGAGTTGAACGTAAAGTTGATTTATTTTTTAATATAACTGTTATTAACAATCGTAACTGTTGCACAACACCTCTCTACGACTAATTTTTTTAATAATTAGTAAAAACAACCTTTTTTACGTGATTTAAACGAGATTTATTTTTTTGTAAAGACGAAAACATTACATCTAAAAAAGTTTTCTTATGTAGCTTAAATCAGCTATTTTTACTTTAATTTTAAATAAATATATAATACATCCGAAGGTTTTTAGACTAACTGACGTTGGCAAACATTTGAAAACAATCATAACCTTACCTAAACATGAAAAAACTAGCAAGACCACTAATGATACTTTCTTTTATTGGAATACTATCAATTTTTGCTTATGGATTCTCACAAAATGATCAAATTGAGAATAAACTCACTACCGTTCGCATAACAGAAGGAATAAATGGACCGTGGGACAGTAGAATGACAACCATTTACCCAGATGGTAAAATAGAGAAAGTTGATTTAGAAAAACTATCACCAAAAGATTTAACCATCAATCTGCTGACGATTAATAAACACATAAATTCATTAATTTCAACTGGGTTAAAACTCCATTCTGTTTCAAGTGGTAGTGGTGATGGTTTAGTCATTACTACTTATACTTTGACCAAATAGAAAAAGCGTACTACAACAATGTATAATCGTAATTACGGCAGATTCGACTATATCCGAACCTAATCGGAATTACTAACGCTAATTCAAAACCAAAAGATTAAGTAATTTAAAGCCGATAACTGTCAGTTATACCAACCATTATACACAAGCTTAAAAAAATAATTATGAATGAAATTCACAAAACACACGACAAAAACAGCACCAGAAGAATCTAAGGAATTATTAAAAAAGCTTTAGATAAAATACTTGCTATTTCTCCATCCATATACAAAGCTTATAATCAATCATTTGATTTGTTTCTTGGAAAATCTAGTTTAGTTTTTTTTAAAAGGTCAAATTGTAAAATGACAGTAAGTTATGAAGATAATAGCCCTTATTGTATGGCTGTTCATAGTTGGAAAATGAAAATGACAAAAGTACCAAAAGATGTTATAGAATCTTTACGAAACGGAAAGCCTATTGCTGATTCTAGATTGGAGACTTTACATGAAAGTTGATGACCAATAAAGGCCATATTGAATGAAATAATGGAACAATATAAATGGACGAAATAAAAACCGTACATAATTAATGGCTAGTTTTAACTTTCTTACGAAGGCCTTCTTGAACTTTTTATCTGTATTTTATTTACTAACTTTAATACTTAAAAACATGCCACTAATCATACACAACCACATTAGCAACAAGATAGATAATATATGAATGAACTTATTGAATTTTGTAATAAAATATCTACACTAGATGAGATTTCATCAGCCGACTTAAATTCAATATTAAAAACAAAAAGTGTAAAAAAAAACGAATATTTAGCCGATAGTAATTCCCACTCGAAAGAACTTTTTTTTATAAAGAAGGGAATTGTTAAACTTTGCTTTAATGGAAATGGCAAAGAATTTATAATGCGTTTTTTTGAAGAAAATATCTTATTCGCAGATATTGAAAGCTACGTCCATAAAAAACATTCCAAATATGAAATAGTTGCTATTGAAGATACGGAGTACTACTCTTTTTCTTTTCTTGAATTTGAACAACTCTGTCTTAAACATCATAGATTAGAAACATTTTTTCGAAAATTTATGACAATAGCAAACCTAAACATGATGAAGCGGATTAGTGAGATTTTAGAAGAGGATGCAACAAAAAGATATTCTAATTTTAGAGCTCAAAATCCAAAATTATTAGAAAGAATCAGTTTAGGAGATTTAGCTAATTATTTAGGCATTACTCAGGTTTCCTTAAGCAGAATAAGAGCTATTAAATAACGTTTTTATCATTTGTTAAATGAATTACAATAGTTAATATAGAATTTTGTAATCATAACTTTAAAAAATAACAAAATGACTAAAGACTTAAATATAAAGTTGGTTAATAAACATCTAAATTATAAGAAGGTTTCTTTAATAACACCTTCAACATCAAATTACATTCATATTGCAGCTGAAATTGATGAAAAAGCAACCCCGTTTTTTATAACAACTAGTTCAAAAAAGAAAAAACTAATTGCAAATTGTAAAACTTGGTGTAGCGATTTAGGAAAAATAAAAGGAATCAATGAAATTAGTCTTTTTCAGGCAACCATGATTCCTCCTGGAATAGGTAAATATGTTCAAGAAAATAGTAGTAAAATACATTTAGCAAAATTTGACTTTGTAATATTGATTGAAATGCATTCAGAAAAAATATATGATGAAATAAAAAACAATGTCACTTTTAAATTAATGATAGACAACATACAAGAAATCTCTAATTTTACAGTCATTACACCTGCGTTGAATATTAGAAGGATTCACAATGTTAATCATAAAAAAAAGGGTGTGTTCCTTTTCAATTATTTCTCTGCATTAAATATAGAACAAAACCTAAGTGTATGGGAATATACTGCAGGTTGGTTTGAAAAAGAAACAAATTTGGATAACTCAACATTATTACTTCCTTTAGATAATAAAACTGCTAAATACTCGATTATCAATCATTGTAGATGGGATAAATACTTAGATATTTTACCTTCATTAATTTTTAAGAAAACATTTAAAAAATATGTGCTCGACAATTTTTATGTAAATAATGTTGGTGCTCAGCCCATCTTATATAAAATTATTCAATCTTACAGCTCTAATAAATAAATCTTGTTACTAACAATAGTGGTTTGCACAACCTCTTTTAAAGTGATTTAAAAGAGGTATGTCTTTTTTTGAGTTAAAACAAACACTTGTATTTAAATTTAATAGTCATTAATAGAACGACTCAAAAACATGAAAAAGATATGATCTTTAGTAAAGTTTACAGTTAAATATAAAGTTTTAACACCATTATATTAAATATCACAATTAAAAAGAAATTCTACAATTAATTATTCTAGAATAAGTTTAACTTCAAATAAAAAGTTATCATAATAAAACTATAATTAAATCTATAACCATTTTATATTCCTTATATTTGACATACAAACACTTAATTTTAAAAAAAGAATAACATGACTACAGTAAAAATTGAAGGAATAATTGATCATCTTGATGACGAAATAAAGCAAGCTTTAACTACTACTTTAAAAGAGTATTTTCCAAATCAAGATTTTAGCAAAAATGATCTTTTTAATACTTTTAAAAGGAGACTTAGATGCAACACTTGGGAAGTTGTACCTGATAATCTTGTTAAACAGAAATAATATATCAATAAAATACAATTTGAAAAGCTTACATAGAAATGTGTAGGCTTTTTTATTTCACTTAGTTTTTATTTAACACTTAATTCTTTCTCTTACTATTTAAAAGAAAATAAACTTTTAGATTAGCCTTTAAACACTTTTAGCTTAAATTTGGATTATTAGCAATAAGCCAATGAATAATCTAAAGCAACAAAATGCTGAATACATTTCAAGAGTCAATAAGATATTTGACTATATTGAATTGAATCTTGAAAAGACAATTACTTTAGACGAACTTGCTTCTATTGCAAATTTCTCTAAATTTCATTTTAATAGAATTTTTCACTCTGTAGTAGGAGAAACTCCTTTTCAATTTATTTTGCGTCTTCGACTCGAAAAATCTGCATCCTTAATTTTAGCAAATCCAAAGGAGAGTATCACAGAAATTGCGTTAAAATGTGGATTTTCTGATATTTCAATTTTTTCAAGAAACTTTAAAGCTTATTTTAATACTTCAGCATCTCAATACAAAAATGAAAAACTTCAAAATAGCAATATAAATCAAATAGAAAGCAATATAGAACAACCTAAAGACAAGTTCAAGATATACTTTTGTCCTGATTCAAAAACAATTAAATGGAGGACAAATATGGAAATAAACAAAAGCGTAGAAATAAAAGAACTTCCTAAAATGACCGTTGCTTATATTAGAAATTTGGGTCCGTATAACGGAGATCAAGAACTGTATCAAAACCATAGAAACAAATTATTTTCATGGGCTGGAGCAAGAGGATTATTAGGTGGAAAAGATTTTAAATATCTAGTATTGTATCATGATAATCCGAATGTTGCACTTAGTGATAATCTTAGAATGAGCTTGTGCATTACGGTTTCTCCTGACACAAAAGTAGATGGAGAAATAGGTAAAATGGAAATTGAAACTGCAAAATATGTAATTTGTCGTTTTAAAATTACCGAACATGAATTTCAAAAAGCATGGGATTGGATTTATGGACAATGGTTCCCAAATAGTGGTTATTTACCTGATGACAAACCTTATTTTGAAACATATCCGGAAGAACCAAAATATGGAAAATTTATTGTCGATTTTTGTATTCCTGTGAAACCTATTTAACTAAAATTACACAAGAGAACTAATTTGAAATCTTAGTTCTCTTGTATAATTTATTTTATTATTTTAAAAAAGTGTTGAACCTCCATCAATAACAATTTTTTCATTTCTTAAAACTAAAGAACGATCTGAAACTAAAAATTCTAATATGGGAGCAATATCTGTAGGTTGCACAATTCTACCTATTGGAGATGTTTTAGAAAAATGTTGTAATAAACCATCAATCGCTTCATCTGTCATTCCTGATTTTTTCTGAATAGGAGTTTCTGTTACACCTGGACTAATTACGTTAACTCTTATTCCTTTTGGCGCAAGTTCTATATTTAATACTTTAGAGACTGATTCTAAAGCCGCTTTACTTGCTGTATACACACTTGTATTTACAAATGTTTTAAAAACAGCTATTGAAGTGTTAAGAACAACACTTGATGGATTTCTTAAAATGGGAATAAACTTCTGTACTGTAAAAAAAGCACCTTTAAAATTAATATTCATTGTTTCATCAAATAGTGCTTCGTTTGTATCTTCAAAACTAAATGATTTAAAAATTCCTGCATTTACAAACAATCCATCAATTATACCATGGTTCTCTTTAATTTGATTTACTAAATGATCTATTTCTTTTAATGAACTTGCATCTGATTTATAACCGAAGGCATTTACTCCCAGCTCTTCTATGGCTAATTTCAAATTCATCTCGTTTCTACCTGTAATAATTACTTGATAATTATTGTTTACTAAATATTTTGCACAAGCTAGCCCTATTCCACTTGTTCCTCCTGTAATAACAATTATTTTACTCATTTTTATATTTATTTTTGAGCAAAGCTATATTATTACTAACTTTGAAACAAGTACTTACCATTTGGTAAGTAACTGACTTTTAACTCGGAATATTATTCTTACTATGGAAATTTATAGAAAAAAAATTGAAGAAAATTATTTAGTTGCTAAAGAATGTCCTATAACTATTTTTATGGAGCAAATAGGTGGAAAATGGAAACCTGTTATTATTTGGTTACTACTTATTAATGATGTGATGCGCTTTAATGAATTAGATAAAGGAATAAAAGGAATTAGTCAGAAAATGTTATCACAGCAATTGAAGGATTTAGAACAACTTGGTGTTATTATTAGAAAATCATATCCTGTAATTCCTCCAAAAGTAGAATATAGTTTGACAGAAAAAGGGAAATCGCTTGAGCCAATTTTAACTTCTATGAAATCTTGGACAAACGAAAACATCCTTGAAAACAATCATTAATTGTCTAAATATTGAAGAAACTTAATTATAAAAACTTTTTATTAAAGACTTCTTGTTTAAGGCTTTCAATATCATTTTCGATTTTCTGAGCAGCTTCAACTATTTTTACTATTTGTGTTTCTACTTTGAAATTTTCAGTTTTACCGTTTATTATGTCTTGTATCGATTTTGGAGAAAATGATTTTCCTCTAGCATTAAAAATCCGTTTTTTATTTAATACAGGAATTATAGATCTGCTAGGTTGCTTTCCTAAGTATTTCACAATTATTTCTTTCTCGGATGGCTTTATCATGATTTTATTTTTATCATTCTAACTTCTTTCGAAAAGGAAAACTATTTCAGTATAATTAAAATTTTACTGTATTACTTAATTTTTCTTCAATTGAAGCTACACTATTTTTAAAATATAAAGCACCTCCATTTTTATAGAACATTTCAAAATCATAAAATAACATGGTTAAAAAATGAAATGATGCTAGTTTTTCCATTTGGTCTATCATTTCTAATAATAGCTTTGGCACCGCTTCCATACAAAATACTCCTATAAAGTTAAAATAGTCTGATGTGAATTGTTTCAAATATCCTTCTACGTTTTCTAGTATCTCTATTTGAATATGCAAAAAGTCATCTATTGTTGTTGCTTCGTGCAATATTTTTCCTATTTCGTGATTTGTGTACATAATTTCATTTTTAAGCATTTCATTATCTTATATTAAATGCTAGTTTAAATATTTTTATTTTTCGGCTTCTAAATTTTCATTTAAAGTGTTCTAACTTAGTTTATTTCTTTCATTCTCTTTCAAAACAAGAACAACTGGATAATATTATCGATTAAATACCTATTTTAACATTCTGATTTTATGCATATTATCCTTTTATATTAAAAGTTATTTTAATATTCTACTACTATTCTTCAATAAGAAGATCTTTGTTTGTTTTTTTTCAGAAGTCATTTACTATTAATTCTTTAGAAAAATGATTGCATTTACTATTCAATTTCAAGACATAATTATACCATCTATAGTATTTTTTTACTATATTAGCTCTCCATATCAATTCGTTTTCTAGTAGCTTTTAACTCGTTTTGATGTAGCTAATATACAAACAAGTTTTGATTAAACAAATTTATTTTAATGAAAATGCAAACTTTTTTCAAGAGATTAGTACAAATAATTGAACATCAAGGATTTAAAAATGTAAATGTTTTTGCGTTAAATGGCTTAGGCTATGATAGTTCGAGTAAATTAAATCGATTAAGAGATCCTAAAAATAAGCCTTCTCTTGAAATCTTATTGGATATTTCAAAACATTTTCCCGATATAAACATTCATTGGTTAGTCACTGGAAAAGGAAACATGTTGCTATATAGTAATGAATCAATTACAAACAAGTTACAAGAACCTAATGAGGAATATTTATCTGAAAATTATGCTTCTTTAAGAGAAAGCATAATGTTGAAAGATGATATTATTAAAAACTTGAAAGAAAAAATTGAATTTCAAGAGAAACAATTGGAACCATTTTTAAAAACTATTGAAAACTTAGAATTGAGAATCAGTAACATGGAAAAGTTTAATGAATTAGTTAAACTCAAGGTTAAGATTTAAAAAGAATACAAGTTTGTACAGTTTATTTTCAAAGTATAATTTATACAAAAAAGTCTGCTAAATAATTTAGCAGACTTTTTTGTGATATATGATTTTTTTTATACTTCTACGTTTACAAAGTCAAAACGAACCATCCCATCTTCATCTATTTTTGTTAAATAAATATCATGTAATGTATTCACTAATTCTGGATTCCAAGGTGTTTTTACTTTTACATAATTTTCAGTAAATCCGTGAATATATCCTTCTTTGTTTTCACTTTCAAATAAAACGGTTCTGTTTGTTCCTATTTGATTCTCATAAAAGGCTCTTCGTTTTTTAACAGATAATCCGCGTAGCATTTTGCTTCTTTTTGAACGTACATTCATTGGTACAACTCCTTCCATTGTAGCTGCTTCTGTATTATCTCTTTCTGAATAAGTAAAAACGTGTAGATAAGAAATATTAAGTTCGTTTAAAAAATTATAGGTTTCTAAGAAGTGCTCGTCTGTTTCGCCAGGAAAACCAACAATTACATCTACTCCTATACATGCATGTGGCATTACTTCTCTTATTTTTGCTACTCTATCTATATATAATTCGCGCATATAGCGACGTTTCATTTTTTTAAGAATATCATTGCTTCCACTTTGCAATGGAATATGAAAATGAGGCACAAATGCTCTTGATTTTGAAACTAAATCTATGGTTTCATTTTTTAATAAATTTGGCTCAATTGATGAAATTCGCAAACGTTCAATTCCTTCTACTTTATCCAATTCGGTAACTAAATCTAAGAATGTATGTTCGTGTTTTTTATTACCAAATTCTCCTTTTCCATAATCTCCTATATTTACACCTGTAAGCACTATTTCTTTAATTCCTTTGGCTGAAATTTCTTTTGCATTTTTTAAAACGCCTTCCATAGTATCACTTCTCGAAATTCCACGAGCTAAAGGAATTGTACAATATGTACATTTATAATCGCAACCATCTTGTACTTTTAAGAAAGCACGTGTTCTATCTCCTATAGAATAACTTCCTACGTAGAAATCGGCATCTTCAATCTCACAAGAGTGCACTTCTCCCATGTCATTTTTTACCAAATCATTTATGTAATCGGTAATTTTAAATTTTTCAGTTGCTCCTAAAACTAAATCTACTCCATCAACCGCAGCTAATTCTTCTGGCTTTAATTGTGCGTAGCATCCTACTGCTGCAACGAAAGCTTTGTCATTTAGCTTCATCGCTTTTTTTACAATTTGTTTGAATTGTTTGTCTGCATTTTCTGTAACTGAGCATGTATTAATAACATACATATCGGCTACTTCTTCAAAGTCTACACGTTCAAAACCTTCATTTTGAAAACTCCTTGCAATGGTTGAAGTTTCTGAGAAGTTTAATTTACAGCCTAAGGTATAAAAGGCTACTTTCTTTTTGTTTTCCATAATGTAACTCAATCAATGAAATCGTTGTCAAAAAATTGAGGTTGCAAATTTACACAGATTATTTCTGAAAATAAAATGATTATGTTGTAATAAAAGCACTTGTTTTTGTAACTTTTTTAGTTCTTTATTCGTAAAACTATAAACTAAATATTACAATTATGGCTGGAGAAGGTTCAATGATGCATGCTAACACTAGCTTAAAGAACAATAGAAGAAATAGAAAATCAAGACTTGAGAATTTTGTAAATACAACTTCTAACGGATACACTGAATTTGTTGATCCAAACAAGGCAACGCCTGAAGTATTAGCAGAAATTAGAGAAAAACTTCAAGTTGAAAATAAAATTATTCTGCGAAAAAAAATTATTATAACTACTGCTGTTTTAGTATTAATTATAATAACACTAACAGTTTTAAATCAATTTTTATAAAATAATCTAATACCTAAAAAACATATTATGGGAGGATATTGCGGTTCACCAGCTTCAGTTATGAAGAACAATAAAGCACAACGTAGAACAGAACGGAAACCAACCGATTGGAAAGATTATATTGGTATGAAAAATATACCAACAGAAGATCATATAAAAGCTACACCAGAATTATTAGCTCAAATTAGAACTAAATATAAAAGAGAAAGAAAACGTAAGAATATTTTTCAAATTATACTTGCATTTCTGTCTCTTATAATTGCTATAGGAATACTTTATTTACTCACTATTTAAAGAAACTCTTATTCCTTGCCAATATTATTAATATCTTGAATTGGTTTTATCTCTATTTTTTTCCACTTCTTTTCTAATAGATAATAGAATAACCAACAAGAAGCTAAACCTATTGGTAATCCAATTGCTGCCATTAAAATAGAATTGTCCCAATCAACTTCAAAATTAAAAACGACACTTAAGACTCCTATAATAATACCACCAATTGCTCCGGCCGCATAATAAACTATAATTCCTAAAATGGCAAATAACCACTTGTTCTGATTATACTCTTCTGCTAATTTATAAAAGTACTTTCCTATGATAAATATAAATACGAATCCTAACATAATTTCTCTTGGATAATTTAATATACAAAAAAGCATCCAATTTTTAAATTTGAATGCTTTTATTTTTCCAAATATATAACTTTTTTTAAAAACTTAATTCAAAGATTTCTTCCTTTACCTCTGTACAATTTTTCATATCATCAATAAAATGATCAATCTGTTCTTTAGTGACATTTGGCATACAAATAATATGTGCAATATCTCCTTCAGTAGCTAATTGCCATTTTAATTTAATTTCATTTGATGTTTTTGGAAAAACAACAGTTATAGCATTTGGATTTCTCCATGCATCTACACCTATCTCTTTTAAACGTTGCTCACAATATTCTGCTACTTCTAAACTATGTAAATAACGTTTTTTTAATCCATCAACATTTAATTTTTTCAAAGCATACCACAAAAACAAAGGACAATGACCATTTCGAGAACCTGTAATTGTAGTATCTAATGAACCTATATATGAAATGCTTTTTGATATTCTATCTCTATTAGATCGTTTTGCAATAATTACACCTGTTGGAATAGGAGAACCAATAAATTTATGTCCACTAATTGAAATACTATCTGCTCCATCAAAAAAATCAAATGGAAGACGTGGTTCCATAAAAGCGCCATAAGTTCCTGATAAGGCTGCATCACAATGAACATAACTATCTTGAATGGCTAATTTTTTCAAGATATTTCTAATTTTTGAAACGTCATCTTTTGCTTCTTTCATTGTGGTTCCAAAAGTGGTTAATACAATGGCTGGTTTATGACGATTCATTCTCAATGTATTTTCAAAATCTTCATAGTCTATTTCTCCATTTTCTTGTGAACGAATAACAATACTTGGAATGTTTAGCAAATGAATGTTTTTACGAACGCTATAATGTGTAGATTCTGAATAATATACCATTGCTTTTGGAAATAATTCGCGTGCTAAATATAAACCATATAAATTGCTTTCAGAACCTCCATTAGTAACATATCCCCAGTAATCATTAGGATTTGCACGAAATAATTTAGCAAAAAAAGTTACAACTTCTTTTTCTAACTCATGCGTTTGCACTTTATAAGTTCCATCCTCAAAAGGATCTCCAAGATTATTAATTGGATATTGTAAGAAATGAGCAATTTCAGAATAATCGAAATCTTTTGATACTGGATATCCTAAAAAATTATCTCTTGCTTTTTCTATGTAGTCTTGTAAGTTGTTTAGTCTTTGTTTGTCTTGAGTTGACAATGGTTTTGCAGTCATTATTTGTATTTCATATTTTTTGCAAAAGTAATTTTAAATACTCTAAAATCTATTCAATAAATAAATATTAATTTTTAAATCTAATCATAACTTAAAATATAGAAAATAAAACCAAAAATCAATACAACATATTACTTTAGCTTAATTATTTAAAGATTGTATTTCATAACTTTATAGCCTATTAAATACAAACAAGTATAAAAAAAGAGAAATATATGGTTATATTTCTCTTTTTTATTTTAAATAATACCTCTTTTTATTCTTTTCTCCATTTTTTAGTTTCTTCAAAAACGTGTTCTAATATTTTTGCATCTTGTTCTGTAAATTCAACATGACGACGACTCATTACAACTTTTGCTACTTCAAATGCTTTTTTAGTTAAATAGGTTGTAAAGCCTGAAGCTCCGCCCCAAGAAAAACTTGGTACAAAGTTACGCGGAAAACCAGAACCAAAAATATTAGTAGAAACACCAATAACAGTTCCTGTGTTGAACATAGTATTAATCCCACATTTACTATGATCTCCCATCATTAAACCACAAAATTGCAATCCTGTTCTTGCAAATCCTTCAGTTTCATAACTCCATAAGCGAACCTCTTCATAGTTATTCTTTAAATTTGAGTTATTAGAATCCGCTCCAATATTACACCATTCTCCTAAAACTGCATTTCCTAAAAACCCATCATGCCCTTTGTTTGAATAACCAAACATAACAGAATTATTAACTTCACCTCCAACTCTACAATGTGGTCCAATTGTAGTGGCTCCGTATATTTTTGTTGCTAATTTTACTTGTGCTTCTTCACATAATGCGAATGGTCCACGAATAACAGAACCTTCCATTATTTCTGCATTTTTACCAATGTAAATTGGTCCTGTTGATGCATTTAGTGTTACAAACTCTAATTTTGCTCCTTCCTCAATAAAAATATTTTCGGGAGAAATCACATTTACGCTTTTAGGAATTGGCTGTGAATATCTATCTCCTGTAAGAAGTTGAAAATCTTCTCGAATAGCTGTATCATTTTTAGCAAAAATATCCCATGTATTTTCAATTCTTAAAACATCTTCATCATAATCAATTAATTCATATTCATCAAAATCGACTTCTTCTTGAGTATCATTTGAATAAAAAGCAATAATCTCTTCTCCTGAAATAACAGCTTGATTTTTTTCCAAATTAGTAATCATTTCAACTAAAACTTCATTTGGCAAAAAAGAAGCATTAATCATAATATTCTCTTCCATTTCCACCATTGGAAACTTTTCCATTAAATACTCCTCTGTTAATGTTGTAGTTGTATATCCTAAATATTTTTCCCATTTTTCTCTAATGGTTAAAATTCCTACTCGAATATCAGCAACAGGTCGAGTAAAAGTAAACGGAAGTAATGCATTGCGAACCGTTCCGTCAAAAAGTATATAGTTCATAATTATTTAGTTTGAAAGTCTCAAAGTTACAAAGTTTGAAAGTAAATATAGAAAAGTTAAGACATAAAAAAAACCTTCCAAATTGGAAGGTTCCTTTATATCTATAAAAATCCGATTATTTTTTATCAAATTTTGCATATTTAGTTTTGAATTTATCAATACGTCCAGCAGTATCAATAAGTTTCGATTTACCTGTGTAAAAAGGGTGAGAAGTACGAGAAATCTCCATTTTGAATACTGGGTATTCTACACCATCAACTTCGATAGTTTCTTTAGTTTCTACTGTAGATTTAGTAATAAATACGTCTTCGTTTGACATGTCTTTGAAAGCTACTAATCTGTAATTTTCTGGGTGAATTCCTTTTTGCATTTTGTAAATCTTTTTTATTTGTGATTATAAATTGCTTCGCGGCTTTTTTATTTTAGTAAAAAAGGTGTAAACGCTTTATAACCTTTTAGTTTATAATCTTTTATTTTCAGAGTGCAAATTTACACTAAATTTTTAATTTACAAGCGTTCCTGTAACTTTTTTTATTTTTTTTATACTAATAAGACAAACTTTATTATTTCTATATTTGTAAACTATTAAAACAAACTAACCATGAACGAAATCATTAAAAAGAATGCGATTACTTTTGGAATTATTGCAGCATCAATTTCAATATTGATAACATTATCTATGTATATTATAGATTTAAAACTGTTTACTAACATGTGGATTGGTTTCGTTAAAATTGGAATACTTATTGTTTTATCCATAATTTTACTTAACACGACTAAAAAAAACTTAAACAATAATTATTCTTTTAAAGAAGCTTTTACTACTTATTTTATTTGTTTTGTAATCTGTATATTGTCAGCTACAATTTTTGAAATAATTTTATTCAACTTGATTGACCCTGAAGCAAAAAACATTATTCAAGAAAACTTGATTGAATTTCAAGTTGATATGTTAAAAAAATTTAACACACCAACATCTGTAATAAAAGAAACAGTTGCTAAGTTAGAAGAAAACAACCCATATGAGGCTCTTCAAATTTTTAAAGGCTCAGCTGTTGCTATTGCAGTAAGTTCAGTTTTTGGACTAATTTTAGCTGCAATTTTCAAAAATAAACCAAAAGAACAATTCTAAATGAATATATCCATAGTTATTCCTTTATTAAACGAACAAGAATCGTTACCCGAATTACACAATTGGATTGTGAAAGTTATGACTAGTCATAACTTTTCTTATGAAATATTGTTTATAGATGATGGTAGCACAGATGATTCTTGGCAAACTATTCAACAACTTTCAAAAAGCAATAATAGTGTAAAAGGTATTCGTTTTTTAAAAAATTATGGCAAAAGTCAAGCTCTTCACGCTGGTTTTGCAAAAGCAAAAGGAGACGTTATTATAACTATGGACGCAGATTTACAAGATAGTCCAGATGAAATCCCTGAATTATACGACCTGATTACGAATAAAAACTATGATTTAATTTCGGGTTGGAAAAAAAAGAGATATGATTCAGTTCTATTTAAAAATATCCCTTCTAAATTATTCAATTGGGCAGCAAGAAAAACGTCTGGAGTAAAATTAAATGATTTTAATTGCGGATTAAAAGCTTATAAAAATGAAGTTGTTAAAAACATTGAAGTTTCGGGCGAAATGCATCGATATATTCCTGTTTTAGCAAAGAATGCTGGATTTAGTAAAATAGGAGAAAAAGTAGTAATCCATCAAGCAAGAAAATACGGAAGTTCTAAATTTGGAATGAGTCGCTTTATAAATGGTTTTCTAGATTTAATAACTATTTGGTTTTTGTCAAAATTTGGAAAACGTCCAATGCATTTATTTGGCTTATTAGGTTCTATTATGTTTATAATTGGATTTTGTCTTGCCTTATATTTAGGTATTGACAAGGTTTTTATTCACACAAAATCTAGACTAATTACGAACAGACCTCAATTTTATATAGCACTTACAAGTATGACAATAGGAACTCAATTATTTTTAGCTGGATTTTTGGGAGAAATTATTTTAAGAACAAAAAATAACGAAGAAAGATATAAAATATCTAAAACAATAGAATAAAATTAGCTCTGATTATTTATTAATCTACTTTATTTTCATATGTTAAGAATATTAATGAATAATCAGAGATAGTTTCAAAAAATAGATTATGCACATAAATCAAAACATTTTAAATAAAGTAAACGAGTGGTTGACTCCTGTTTTTGATAAAGAAACACAGGAATCTATAACTGAAATGATGACTTCTTCTCCTAAAGAACTTGAGGATTGCTTTTACAAAAATCTAGAATTTGGAACAGGTGGAATGAGAGGAATCATGGGAGTTGGTACAAATAGAATCAACCAATACACATTAGGAAAAAACACACAAGGTATATCGGATTATTTAAAGAAAAGTTTCGTAGGCGAAGAACTAAAAGTTGTTATTGCTTATGATTGTCGTCATAATAGTGATACTCTTGCCAAAGTTGTTGCTGATGTTTTTTCCGCTAATGGTATTAAAGTATATTTATTTTCAGAATTAAGACCAACTCCCGAATTATCATTTGCTGTTCGTTATTTAAAATGTCATGCAGGAATTGTTTTAACAGCTTCACACAATCCACCAGAATACAATGGATACAAAGTATACTGGCAAGATGGAGGTCAATTAGTCCCACCTCAAGACTCAGAAATAATACAAATTATTGAAGACTTAAAATATAGTGATATTCTTTTTGAAGCAAATGAAACTTTAATTGAATATATTGATAATGATATTGATGAGGCTTTTTGGCAATCTACAGTTGAAAATGCAAGTTTTAATACTCCTCAATTAGCAAAAGATAATTTAAAAATTGTTTATACTTCTTTACATGGAACTTCTATTAAAGCAATTCCAAGTGTCTTAGCAAAAGCAGGATATAACGATGTAAATATTGTAGCTGAGCAATCTGTTCCAGATGGAAATTTCCCTACAGTAAAATCTCCAAACCCTGAAGAACCAGAAGCTTTAACAATGGCTTTAAATTTAGCTGACGAAATAAATGCTGACATTGTTGTAGGAACAGATCCTGATAGTGATCGATTAGGTGTTGCTGTTCGCGATTTAGATGGAAAGATGAAATTGCTTAATGGAAACCAATCCATGGTTATTATGACTGCTTTTTTATTAGAACAATGGAAAAGAACTGACAAATTAACAGGAAATGAATTCATTGGCTCGACTATTGTATCCACTCCATTAATGCTAGAGTTAGCATCGGCTTATGGTGTTGAATGTAAAGTTGGATTAACTGGTTTCAAATGGATTGCAAAATTTATCAAAGATTTCCCAAATCAACAATTCATAGGTGGTGGAGAAGAAAGTTTTGGTTTTATGGTAGGTGATGCAGTAAGAGATAAAGATGCAGTAGCTGCTATTTTATTAGTATGTGAAATTGCCGCTCAAGCAAAAGCTTCAGGAAGTTCACTATTTAAAGAATTAATCAATTTATCATTAGATTTTGGTTTTTATAAAGAACACCTTATTTCAATTACTAAAAAAGGAATTGAAGGTGCTAATGAAATTAAGCAAATGATGATTAATTTGCGTGAAAATCCTCTAAAAGAAATTAATGAACAACGTGTAGTTTGTATTGAAGATTACCAAAGTTCAAAAGCACTAGATTTGATGAGTAATGAAACATACGACATTACAATTCCAAAATCGAATGTTTTAATTTATTATTTAGAAGATGGAAGTAAAATTTGCGCAAGACCTAGTGGAACTGAACCAAAAATTAAGTTTTATTTTAGTGTAAATACCGAATTACCTTCAATTGAAGAATACAATATCATTGAGCAAGAGCTTGATAATAAAATTAAAAATATTATAACAGAAATGAACCTAATATAATGGATCAGAATTTAAAAAAAATTATCCCTTTTGCTCTAAAATTCAAAAATAACATTGTTTGGAATATAATATTCAATGTATTGTATGCTTTATTTAGTACACTATCTTTCGTAGCCTTATTTCCATTAATGGAAGTTCTTTTTAAAATGAACGAAAATGTAATGGTGCTACCTAAATACAAAGGCATTACAGAAATAGGTTCATACGGTAAGCAATATCTACAATATTACATAACAAAACTTTCAATTGAAAACGGAGCGCAATATGCACTATTATTAACTGTTTCACTTGTAATTACTACTTTTTTATTTAAAAACCTCTTTAATTACTTTGCATCACAACATTTAATGAAAATAAAAAATGGTGTTTTGAAAGATTTAAGAGAAAAAATGTTTTCAAAAATAATTGAATTACCTATATCGTATTATTCAGAAAAAAGAAAAGGAGATGTAATGGCTAGAATGCTAGGTGATGTTAACGAAGTGAAGAGTTCCTTTTTTATAGTATTAGAACTGATTATCAAAGAGCCTTTAACTATCCTATTTGCTATAATTGCAATGTTAAAAATTAGTTTTGAGTTAACTCTATTTGTTTTTATATTCATTCCTGTTTCTGGATTTATTATTTCAAAAATAGGGAAGAGTTTAAAATCTAAATCCACTAGAGCCCAACAAGAAAATGGTTTTTTAATCTCTATTGTTGAAGAAAGCTTAAGCGGTTTAAAAGTTGTTAAAAGCTATAATGCGGAAGGTTATTTTAAAAGTATTTTCAATAATTCTATTAACCGACTACTTAAACTAGACAATAGTATTGGTAAAAAAAACAATCTAGCATCTCCTATGAGTGAATTCATGGGAATTGTAACTATATCCGTTTTATTATGGTATGGTGGTAACCTAGTGCTTGTTGATAAAACATTAAACGGAGCTCTTTTTATTGTATATCTTGGATTAGCATATAATATATTAACACCTGCAAAAGCTATTTCAAAAGCTTCTTACTCCGTAAAAAATGGACTAGCTGCTGCTGAACGTGTATTTGAAGTTTTAGAAACAGAAAGCACAATTACTTCAAAAGAAAATGCAATAGTTTTAAAAGAATTTAAAAATGCTATTTCTATTGAAAATATCAACTTTAGATATGAAGAAGAAAACGTATTAAAAGATTTTTCTTTAAAAGTAGAGAAAGGAAAAACTGTTGCTTTAGTTGGTCAATCTGGAAGCGGGAAAAGTACAATTGCTAACTTACTTACTCGATTTTATGATGTAAATGAAGGAACTATTAAAATAGACGATGTAAATATTAAAGACTTAAATATTCATTCACTACGAAGCTTATTAGGATTAGTTACACAAGATTCTATTCTATTTAATGACACAATAAAAAACAACATTACACTTGGAAAAGAAAACGTTACAAATGAAGAAATTATTGAAGCTTTAAAAATTGCTAATGCTTATGAGTTTATAAAAGATTTACCTAATGGTATTGAGTCTAATATTGGTGATGCAGGTGGAAAGCTTTCAGGTGGACAAAAACAACGTTTATCTATTGCTCGTGCTGTTTTAAAAAATCCTCCTATTATGATTTTAGACGAAGCTACTTCTGCTTTAGACACTGAAAGTGAAAAATTAGTACAAATTGCACTAGAAAACATGATGCAAAACAGAACTTCAATTGTAATTGCTCATAGACTTTCAACCATTCAAAAAGCAGATACTATTGTTGTAATGCAAAAAGGTCAAATCGTAGAACAAGGTTCTCATACTGAGTTATTAGCTAAAAATGGTACTTATGCTAATTTAGTTAATTTACAATCATTTGAATAAAACTTAATCGTTTTTATAAGACAAATCTCAATTAAATTTACTTAAATTTGATTGAGATTTTTTATTTTTAAAAATTATGTTTCTAAATAGTCCAGATATAAAGTTAACTGATAACCCAGAAACCATAGTCTGGAAATATTTAGATTTATCTAAATTTTTAGATATGCTCTTATCTAAAAAACTTTTCATGTCGCGCTCTGATAAATTTGAAGATCAATATGAAGGTACTTTTTCTGAGCCTACTTTTGAAGAAATCAAGAAAATTGCAGTTAATAATCCTAAGTTTTTAGACTACTACAAATCTCACAGAGAAAAAGTTGTAATTAGCAGTTGGCACGCAAATGAATATGAATCTTTTGCCATGTGGCAAATTTTTACAAAAAATAACGAAGGTTTAGCAATTCAATCAACAATAGGAAGAATTAAAGAAGCTTTAAAGTCTGAAAAGCATTTTGAACAATATATTGGTGAAGTAAATTATATTGATTATAAGAAAGAATACATTCCTTTTGATGATACTTTTTTTCCCTTTTTATTTAAACGTAAAAGTTTTCAATATGAAAGGGAAATTAGAATAATTTCTGATGTTAGCAACTCTAAAATTTCAATCAATGACGGTTTAAAAATTGATGTAGATATTAATCAACTTATTGAAAAAATCTACATTCATCCAAAAAGTGAAAATTGGTATAAAAATTTAGTAATTGAAATGGTTCAAAAGTTGGGCTATGCCATTACTATTGAAAAATCGGATTTAGAAAGTGATATTTTGATTTAACTATTTCTAAATCGGCATATACTCTTCTACTTTCCAATCGTCTGCTAAAAGGTTCACAAAATGATAGTGCACTTTATCTTTCTTGTCAAAAGCGCCATTTTTATTAATATCTTCTATACATCTTAGATATAAACGATTTTGAGTTTCAATAATATTCCAATCTATTAATTCTTGAAGTGGTTCGGAAATTTTCACAAAATCACTACCATCAATTAAGCTTAGATATAATGATTTAATATCGTTTTGATCTATTTTCCCATCTTTATTTGTATCATCATCTACTAGTGTATACACTAAAATTTGTTTTCTAGTTTTTTCAGCAATTGTATTCAAATAGGTTACTGTTTGAATTTGAATTTTATCTTCTGTTAATGGTTTTACATTTATAGAATCGATATGTTGAAATTTTAAATTTTCAAAATAACCTGTTAATTCAAATCGATTGTAATTTGAAATAGCATAACTTACTTGATTGGTTTTACTAGATCCATATACCTTACTATAATCATCATATACTCTAACATCTCCTACTGGATGAATCAAATAATTAGTTCCTTCCATAAGTATTGGTAAATCGGCAATTTTTATAGAAGATGTATCTACTTTTTTAGGTTCAATAATCGTTTTCACTTCTTCATAAATTACCTTTGGTGTTTGCTTTTCTTCTTTGCAACTTACCAACAGGAGAATAACCAAAAAAGGAATATTACGCAAGATCGTTTTCATATATTGTTAATTATTTGTTTTTCAACCGTTATGCTTTGCTTTAAATTACACTCATAGTCTTTCCGTAAAGCAACTTCATAGTTTGAAAGTTATTGTCAAATATAGTAATTTTTTGAATGGTTATAATTTACATTCTAGCAATTAACTTTATATTAAAAACACGAGTAGTCATAAAGTTTGGAATTCCATATTGAGATTTTGTATATACATCTCTTACCCAAGTATTCGTTATTGCATTTTGATTGTTAAACAGATTAAAAATTTCTAATCCTAATGAAAATTCACTAAAAGGTTTTAACCATGTTTTATTAGACTCAATTCCTGCATCTTTAAACACATAAGAAAATCCTGCGTCTGCTCTTCTATAGTCTTTTAAACGCAATTGGTAATCATAAGGATCTGCATAAGATGGTGAACCTCCTGGTAATCCTGTATTATAAACTAAGTTCAAATAAACTTTTACATTTGGAATATTCGGCATATAATCTTGAAATAATAATCCAAATTTCAATCGTTGATCTGTAGGACGAGCAATGTACCCTTGATTATTATAATCTTCTTCTGTTTTTAAAAATCCAAAACTAAACCACGATTCTGTTCCTGGCACAAATTCTCCATTTAAACGAGCGTCAAACCCGTAAACATAAGCTTTTGCATTATTATCGGCTCTATATCGAATTCTAACATTGTCAATTGTATATGTATTTACATCTGATATGTTTTTATAGTAAACTTCATTCAGTAATTTAAAAGGTCTGTTCCAAATTTTAAAACTGTAATCATTGCTCAAGACTAAATGGAATGATTTCTGAGCTTTAACATTTGGTTGCACAACTCCATTATAATCACGCAATTCTCTATAAAATGGAGGTTGATTATACATTCCACCTGAAATTCTAAACAACATATCTTTCTCCCAATTTGGTTTTATTGCAAATTGTACTCTTGGTGAAAAAGTAAACTGACTATCTCCATTGATATTTTCCCCTGAAACTTGCCATTGGTGTCCACGAATTCCTGCATTTAACCAATATTTATGTTCTCCTATTTCACCTCTATAATTCCACTGTACATAACCTGAAAATCTATTAATCGTAGTAAAATTTGTAGCTCTTACATTTCTATATGGAGCCAAAGGACCTGTATATGGATTATAAGGTTGGTCGTTTTGATAATCTAAAATAGGAGCTGGTAAAGAGAATCCTGCTGAATCTACAACTTCCCATTCTACAATTCTATCTCTAATATCTTCTCTTGTATATTTTAAACCCCATTCTAACTGAGTTTTTTCATTTAATTCATGAAAACCTTTAACTTCTGTATTAAAAATTAAAGCATCTAAATCATTACGAGCATGATTTAATTGAGAACCAATTCCTCTTGAAAACACAACATCTCCAAAAGTTTCTGAACCAATATTTGAATCTACTTCTCCTAAACGATATTGAGCTAAAATATCATAATATTCTTGTTCTTGAGTATGATAAGTAGACGCAATAAATTTTAATTTATTCTTATTATTGTATTGATAAACAGATTTAACAGCACCAAACAAAGTTAAATATTCATCTTTTTCTTGTCCTTCATAAAACACCAGCAAAGCAATTGGATCACTTATTGTTCCAAAATTAGTTTGACGTGTTAAAGGTTGATAATTATATTTATTCTGTGAAATATTACCTAAAAAACTCCAACTCCATTTTGTGGAAGCATTATAATTTAATAAGGTTTGAATATCTGCAAATGTTGGTCTGAAATTAGTTTCTGTTTCTTGACTGTTAACCAATAAACTATTATCTCTATATCGAATACCAGTAATATTACTCCATTTTTGATTTTTAGAAACTGCTTCAGCCGTTAAACTTCCTCCTAATAAACTAGCTTCTAACCCTATTTTAAATCGTTTAGGATTTCGATATGTAATATCTAAAACAGAAGCCATTTTATCTCCATATTTTGCTTGAAATCCTCCAGCAGAAAAATCAACATTTTCTACCATATCGGTATTTGTAAAGCTTAATCCTTCTTGTTGTCCAGACCTAATTAAAAACGGACGATATACTTCAATTTCATTTACATAAACTAAATTTTCGTCATAATTTCCACCACGTACTGCATAAGATGTACTTAGTTCATTATTCGAATAAACTCCTGGAAGTGTTTTTATAATATTTTCAATTCCTGCATTTGCTCCTGGAATTTTACGAATAATAACAGGGTCAATTGTAGTTATTCCTTCTACTCTTTTTTTATTATTTCCAGTTACAACAACTTCTCCTATTTGTGTAACTCTAGCATTCAAAACAGGATTTAGCTCAAAATCTTCGTTTGATTTAAGAGTTACAGTAATAACTGTATTTTTAAATGTAACATGTGAAAAAACAATTGTGATTTCCTTGTTTGCGGGAACTTCTAACAAATAAAATCCGTTTTTATTTGAAACGGTTCCTGTTTCTCCTACTTTTATACTTACGTTTTCAACAGGAGCATTAAATTCATCTAGTATTACACCTTTGATTCTGGCTGTCTGAGCAACAATAAATTGTTCAAAAAAACAAAAAATCACTAAAAAAAATAGCTTTTTCAATTATCTAAATTTTTAATTATTTATAAAAAAATGTGATTCAAAGGTAGTTGAATTTTGCATATCATCTGTCACAATAACTTTGAAATCATTCTTACCTTCTTTATATTTATTATCACTTAACATGTGAATTAGCTTTTTAGTCTTATAATCGTATTCCATTAAAATCCATTCCCCGTTTAAATAAGCATTATAAGTATCTATTCCAGATAGATTATCAGAAATTGAAACACTTAGTGTTTTCTGATTTTTTAAATTAGATCCTTCTACAAAGTTCACATTGTAAATTCGTGGTGAAATTGAATCTTGAGCTAATTTATAATTTTCTAATGAACGAACTCTTGCTGAAAATGTATTTCCTTTTCTATATGTCTTATTGTATCCTAATTTGTACCCTTCTACTGAAGCAATAAATGTTTTATTCAATTCTTCTTCTGTTAAGCCAGTAACATCATTAAAAGTAATCGTTATATTCTTATGCACTGGAATATTCTCTTCTGAAAATGATAGAACTCCATCTTTTACATCAAAATCAAAACTAAAATCATCATAAAAAGCATTCTCAGGAATATAGACCGACACATTTTCTTTTGTGTAATTATTTTCTACTCTAGATTTTAAAAAATAAGGTTTCACTTCTTCTTTTTTAAGAATCACTTCTTCCTGATTCTGAAATTCTATTGGAATTATAATTGTAGCTTTATTATTGTGATAATCAAAAATCTCAATTTTATAATTATAGTTAGTATTTGGCTGAGCATCTACAATTCCATTATTCTTACTAAATTTTATAACCGATAAAGGATAATCCGAATAATGAAACAGTTTTTGTACTTTTTGTCCCATTTCCTTCATTCTATTATAATCGATTAAGTTATTTATATATCTACTTTCAGCAAAAGCAAATGTTTCAAAATCATATTGATAATATAGAACTCCATTTAAGTATGCATTCACTTTATATAATCCATTTCTATTATACGGATTAGTACAATGATCGTAAGCATTTATCCCAAATGCAATTTTACCATTAGTAACTACTTTAGTCCCTAAATAAGTCCCATCTGCTTGCTTATTAAAAGAAATAGCTATTGGTTTTTTAGATTTATTTACAATTGCATTTTCTATTGGATAAGCCACAATTCCTTGTAGAAAGGGATTCCTAGTATCGTTTGCTAATTTATTAAATCCAAAACTTAAAGGATTAACTACTTTCTCAGTCTTAGTTTCTCTAAATTCAAAATGTAAATGCGGACCACCACTTCCTCCTGAGTTTCCAGAAAAAGCAATAATATCACCTTGCTTTACAGGTAATTCTGAAGAGCTTGGAAACATTTCAACTTCAAATGATTTCTTATTATACTGTGTCTTTCTTATATACTCTTCAATTACTCCATTTGCCTTTTGTAAATGAGCATAAACCGTTGTATAACCATTTGGGTGTGTTATATATATTGCTTTTCCATAACCATAAGTAGAAATTTTAATTCTAGAAATATAACCATCTGCTACTGCAAAAACATCAAGTCCTTGTTTTTTATTTGTTTTCAAATCTAATCCTGAATGAAAATGATTACCTCTTAACTCTCCAAAAGAACCAGAAACATCTAATGGAATAGACAATGGAGAAATAAAATCTTTAGGATAATCTTTCTGACTATATGATATGGCTGATAAAAATAAAAATAAAAATACCTTCTTCATGTTTTTTTGTATAAATGCTAAAAATAATAAAAATTTACTCACAAATATACGTAAGAAAAAACGCATTTCATAACTACTTAAAAACCAAATTATTATAAAAAAAACAAAATATTATATAATTTTTTTTAAAAAGTATTGTTATTATCCAATAGTAATATTAATTTTGTAGAAATAGAAATGAATCATATCATTAATGAATGGATTGTCTGAACTAATTGATTCTCTTGAAATTAAATTTTTCAAGCTCAACCAAAAGTTAGTAAAACTTGAAAAGAGAAATATAGAATTATTAGAAAAAATTAAGGTTTCTGAAAATATTCAAAAACAACAGTCTGATGAGATTGTCGCTCTTAATAAACAATTAGATAATTTAAAAATGGTAAATTCACTATTAGGCAGCGAAGAAAACAAAAGAGAAACAAAACTCAAAATAAATTCATTAATTCGAGAAATCGATTATTGCATAGCACAACTTTCGGATTAGAAAGCATGAGTGAAAAATTAAAAATAAAAATATCAATTGCTGATAGAGTTTACCCTCTAACTATAAAAGAGTCGCAAGAAGAAGGCTTGCGAAGTGCTTCAAAAAAAATTGACACTATGATTAAGCAATTTGAACAAAGCTATGCTGTGAGAGACAAACAAGATGTTTTGGCAATGTGTGCATTACAATTTGCATCACAAACAGAACAAAAGCAAATAGATGTTTCACAAGATTATGAATCATCCTTTAATCGTTTAAAGAATTTAGACAAGAAATTGAGTGAGTTACTCTCAAAATAAAAATACGTTCTTACAATAAAGATACTGCCTACATTAGTATATATTTGATAAACTCAACACTAACAAATTAAAATGAGTGAATCTTCGTAACTATAGCAAGCCCTTAAATGGGAAGCTTGAAATACGAGTTAGCTCAAAACTTGTCTTTACGAGTTTATACAAACACCTAATGTAGGCTTTTTTTATATATAATTTTTAAAAACAACATGGATATAATAAGTATAATAATTGGAATTTTTGTAGGTATTGGAGTAGGATTTGGAATTGCTAAATTTTTAGAAAAAAGTAATGTTTCCACTTTAATTAAAAATGCAAAAAAAGAAGCCTCTTCAATTTTAAGAGATGCGAAAACAGAAGCAGAGTCAATAAAAAAGGATAAAATTCTTCAAGCAAAAGAAAAATTTTTAGAATTAAAAACAGAACACGAACAAGTTATTTTGTCTCGTGATAAAAAGATGGCTGATGCTGAAAAAAGAACTAGAGATAAAGAATCTCAAGTATCTAGCGAATTAGCGAAGGCAAAAAAATTAAATGATGAAGTCGATTCTAAAATCACTGACTACAACAACAAAGTTGAATATTTAGAGAAAAAACAACAAGAAATTGATAAACTTCACAAAAGTCAGGTTGAACAATTAGAAGTTATTTCGGGCTTATCTGCTGATGAAGCTAAAAATCAATTAGTAGAAAGCTTAAAAGCAGAAGCTAAAAGTAGTGCAATGTCTTTCATTCAAGATACAATGGAAGAAGCAAAAATGACAGCACAACAAGAAGCTAAAAAAATAATCATAAACACTATTCAAAGAGTTGGAACAGAAGAAGCAGTTGAGAATTGCGTATCTGTTTTCAATATTGAATCTGATGATGTAAAAGGAAGAATTATTGGTAGAGAAGGAAGAAACATTAGAGCCTTAGAAGCTGCAACTGGTGTTGAAATTATTGTTGATGATACCCCTGAAGCAATTATCTTATCTTGTTTTGACCCTGTAAGAAGAGAAATTGCACGTTTAGCTCTTCATAAATTAGTTACTGATGGTCGTATACACCCTGCAAGAATTGAAGAAATTGTTGCTAAAACACAAAAACAAATCGATGAAGAAATCATAGAAGTAGGAAAACGTACTGTTATTGACTTAGGTATTCATGGTTTACATCCAGAGCTAATTAAAATTGTAGGAAGAATGAAATATCGTTCTTCTTATGGACAAAATTTATTACAACACTCTAGAGAAGTAGCAAATCTATGTGGAATTATGGCTGCCGAACTTGGATTGAATGTAAAACTTGCTAAAAGAGCTGGTTTACTTCATGATATAGGAAAAGTACCTGATACTGAAAGTGAACTACCTCATGCTATCTTAGGAATGCAATGGGCTGAAAAATATGGTGAAAAAGAAGAAGTTTGTAATGCTATCGGAGCTCACCATGATGAGATTGAAATGAAATCTTTAATTTCACCTATAATACAAGTTTGTGATGCAATTTCAGGAGCAAGACCTGGTGCAAGAAGACAGGTGTTAGATTCATACATTCAACGTTTAAAAGATTTAGAAGATATTGCTTTTGGATTTAATGGTGTTAAAAGTGCATACGCAATACAAGCAGGTAGAGAACTACGTGTTATTGTTGAAAGCGAAAAAGTTTCAGATGAATTAGCTTCTAATTTATCGTTTGAAATTTCACAAAAGATTCAAACCGAAATGACATATCCTGGTCAAGTTAAAATTACTGTAATTAGAGAAACTAGAGCTGTTAATATTGCTAAATAACTACTTTACAAAATATTAAATTATTGTATAATCTTTAATTAATTTTTTATGAAAAAAGTTTTTTATGTATGCCTCACACTATTTTCAATACATTATAGTTCGGCACAAGAAGTTCAATCATCAGTGAGTTCACCTTCATCAGATAATAAAGGTACTTATGGAATAAAAGGTGGTTTAAATTTTTCAACGATTACTAAAGGAAATTTTGATGAAGGAGCAGATCCTAGAACAAGTTACTACATTGGCTTTTTTAGCGAAATTCCTTTAATAAACAAAGTTTTATCATTACAACCAGAAGTTCTATATTCAAGACAAGGTTTTGAAACTAATTTTAGACTTTTAGGCACAAATTACAAACAAGAATACAGAATTGACTACATAAACGTTCCTGTTCTTGCAAAAATACATTTAGGTAGAGTTCTTGCTGTAGAAGCCGGACCTCAATTTGGTTTTAAAATTAATGAAAAGATAAAAAGTGAAAACAGCACTTCTACTAATGATGATGTAAATAGCTTTGACACAGCATTAGCTGCTGGTTTATCTCTCAAAATTGATGATTTTTTAATTTCAGGAAGGTATACTTATAGCTTTAATGAAGTAATTAAAAATACGGATTCAAAAAACTCAGTATTTCAAATTGGAATTGGGTTTTACTTTTAAAAAAAACATAATTATAAAAAAAATACAGTGTAAATATTTACACTGTATTTTTTTTTATATAATCGTAAAACGCTACTTCTTAAAATATACTTTAAATGTAGTTCCTACTTCTAATTTGCTTTCTACTTCAATTTTCCCTCCCATAGTCTCAATTTGATTTTTGGTTATATACAATCCAACTCCTCTTGAATCTTCTCTATTATGAAATGTTTTATATAACCCAAAAATTGATGTTTCATACAATTTCATATCAATACCTACTCCATTATCCTTAACAATTAAAACATAATATCCTTCTATTTCTTCAACAGAAAACGAGATCATGATTTGTTCTTTTCCTTCATCCGAATATTTAATTGCATTAGTCAATAAATTCAACAATATACTTTCTAAATAAGCTGGAATACAATTTACATAAATACCTACATCAACATCATTTAATACATGAATTCTTTTACTTAGAATATCATCATTTAAAATATATAACATCCTAGCTATATAATCTGTTAATCTTAATAATTCATATTCTTTATTAGTTTGCGTATGTACTTTAACTAAATCATTTAAATTCTCAATCGTTTCATTTAATTCTTTAGACACAGTATCTATATTTCCTATTGTCTCTTGATAACCAAAAGTATTATTGTGATAAAACGCTAAAAGCATTTTAATATTACCTGCGTGTGTTCTTAGATTATGAGAAACAATATGTGCAAAATTTAATAGCTTATTATTTTGCGTATTAACAATTTCCAGCATTTTTACCAACTCTTGTTCTTTTTCCTTTTGTGCTGAAATATCTGTATGAGTACCTACAATACGAAGTGGTTTCCCTTTATCATCTCTTTCAATTACTTTTCCTCTATCTAAAATCCATTTATACTTTTCATTACACATAACTCTATGACAAGTTTCATAAAAAGGAATTTCCCCATCAAAATGACGATTAATATTTCCATAATACTCTGCTCTATCATCAGGATGCACTCGTTCATCCCATTTTTCAGGAGAACCCACTAAATCGGATTCTGTAAGTTCTAAAATTTTCATGGATTCAGAAGAGTAATAAACTTTATTTGTGATTAAATCCCAATCCCAAACTCCTCGATCTGATGCTTGAACAGCAAAATGAAAACGTTCATCTGCAACTCGCAACTGAATTTCTTGTTCTTTTATGGTTGTCACATCAGACAAAAGACCATAAAAAATAGTCTCATCATTATCAATACCTCTTGGAGTAGCTTCTATTCGAATCCATTTATAACTACTATCAGGTAATAAGAAACGAAAATCGACTTCCCATTTGGAATTATTATCAACAGCATAATTGAACGATTCAATAAATATTTTTAAATCACTCTCATAAATACGATATTTGGCAAACTTATAAGAATCATGTAAAACTTCTTCAATAGAAAATTGATATATAAATTCAATTGGCTTACTGATAAAATCTACATGAATATCTTTTTTAGAAGTTACTCTAATTTGAAATATTATATTTGGCAATTGCTTAATTAGACTTTCATATAATCTATTTAAGTCTTCTGGTTTATTCTTTGGTACAAAAATCATGGTTAATAGCGGTTATCTAAGAAAGGTACAAATAAAAACACTGAAAATCAAACAAAAATAATAGCAGAAAATATTTTGTGATATGTTTCATTTTCTTGGATGAAACTTGTTCAAAACTTGTGCCAAAAATTTTCGATCTAAATGCATATAAATTTCAGTTGTTGTTATCGATTCATGACCTAACATTAATTGAATAGATCGTAAATCGGCACCATTTTCTAGTAAATGTGTTGCAAATGAATGTCTAAATGTATGAGGACTAATATTTTTCTTCAAATTTATTTTTGGTACTAAATCTTTAATTATAGTAAAAATCATGGCTCTAGTTAATTGTTTCCCTCTCCTATTTAAAAATAATGTATCCTCAAAGCCTTTTTGTACTTTAATTTGAGTTCTTATTTGTTCTTTATAAATTGTAATGTATTTTTCTGTTGTTTTCCCAATAGGGACAAATCGTTGTTTATCTCCTTTTCCTGTAATTTTCACAAAGCCTTCTTCGAAAAACAAATCTGATATTTTTAAAGTTACTAATTCAGAAACTCGCAATCCACAACTATACAAAGTTTCCAAAATAGCTCTATTTCTTTCTCCTTCTAGCGTAGATAAATCAATTGCAGCTATCAAATTATCAATTTCTTCAACAGACAATGTATCTGGCAATTTCCTACCTGTTTTAGGTACTTCTATCAATTCCATTGGAGTCTCTGTTCTATAATCTTCAAAAATTAAGTAATTAAAAAAACTTTTTAATCCAGAAATTATTCTTGCTTGACTTCTTGCATTTACTTTTGAAGATATTTCATAAACAAACTGTTGTACAATCTCTTCTGGAATTGTAATTGGTGTTTCATCAATATTATTTTCTTTAAGGAATAGCACTAGCTTCTCAATATCAAAAGAATAGTTCTCAATAGTATTAAGAGAAAGTCCTCTTTCTAATCTAAGGTAATTTTGATATTCTTTAATAAAAGATTGCCATTTATTCATACTTCAAAAGTATCAAAAATATAATAATAAAAAAATCCTGACGTTTGTCAGGATTTTATATTGTAAATAGGGATTAAAACCTAGAAATGTAATGTCAAATTAATTGATGCAATTCCTACATTACCTAATCCAAACGAAGAACTTTTCCCATTATCTGAAGTTACAGGATCTGCTGTACCAACCGTAGTTGTTGTTTCAGAATTTCCTTGAATATCAAATCCTACTCTGTAAGTATATTGTGCTCCTATCGCGAATTTAGGGAAAATAAAATATTCTGCTCCTAAAAAACCTTGGATTCCTAAACCTAAACCTAAACCTGATTTGTTTTCAGTACTTTGTATAAACTCACCATCTGAAATAGCATTAAAAGTAGTCTCAGAATTTGAAGAATTAGCCGTTAACAATACGTCTGCTCCATAAAAACCTTGCAAACGTGTATTTCCTTTTCTCCATTCTTTTCCTAAACCTAAAGCCACATCAAATGCATTTGTTTTAACTTCTTTATTTGCATTAGCAGGTTCTAATCCTGAACTGATACTTGTTCTAGAGTTATTATTAAACCCTAAATTTGCTACAACTCTATATGCTTTTTTATCTGAAATAAATTTTTTCCCTACAAAAGTGTTACTTCTTATATAATCAACACCTGGTGCTCTATTATCTAAAGTACCATTAAAAGCATTTCCTATATATTCAAAAATTCCATCAGCATTAAAACTAATAGCCCAATCGTCCATTTCTGGTAAATAGTTTTCTCCTTTTTTAGAAAGAATTGGATTAACTAAGATTTCATCTTGTGCATTAACAAGACTAAATGTGTACAATGCAATTACAGATAGTAATAATTTTTTCATTTTTTTATATTTTAATTTTTATAGTGCTGCAAAATTATAAAAAAATAACCTGAAAAAGAGAAAAAAAGCTTACAAAAAAAGAAGTACTATAATTAACAAAAAAAATCCCGCAATTGCGGGATTTTTAATGCTATAAAATTTACAAATTAGAATTTGTAAGTTAAACCAAAAATAATTGTAGATAAATCTACATTTAATCCAAATGAGTTTCTAGCATCTGCTCCATCTGCATCTAATTTTCTAGAATTATATCCTAATCCTGCCCATTTTGCTTCAATTGCAAAATTGTTAGATAAAAAATAATTAACTCCAACACCTGCATTAACTCCGAAATTATTATATTTAGTTTCTACGTTTGCAACAGTCTCTTGTTTTTCTGTTCCAAAACCTACAGCTAATTCACCAAAAAGAGAAAACTTTGAAGCAGGAGTAAAATAATAACGACCAAAAATATCCGCACCAAATTCAGTATTCTTAGTCTCTACTTCATTTTCTCCACTAACAATATTTAATCTAACACCAGCAGCAATATTTTCAGTTACGAAATATCCAATTGATGGAGAAAAAGTAAATTCGTTAGATTTAGCATCTCCTTGTTTTGTTGAATTAAATCCAACTCCTCCTGATACGAAAAGATCACCTTGAGAAAAACCACCATTAGTAGTCTCATCTTCTTGTGCATTAGCAAAGCTAAATGCAAATACTGCTACAGCAGCAAATAATACTTTTTTCATTCTATTTTTAATTTAAATTTTAGTTATTCGGGGCAAATTTATGCTATTTTCCTTTAACTACAAATCATAAAATCTAGCTAATTTTCTTTCTTTTACCCCAAAAACAACAAAACACTTTAACAATCAAATACTTATGTTTTAAAAAAAATGTTTCATGTTACTACAACATTAACATTTCAATGATTTTTAAGTTATAAATTCACAAATAATTAACTTTTTTAAAGGCTAAAATGCAACATCAATCTAACTTATTCTTATTATAAATCTTATGATTTTAGATTCTTAAATTAAAAATCTTATTAAATGAATAAAAAAATATCTTTAAACAAATTATTTTAATAGAAAATTATAATATACACACTGTATAAAATATTAACTTTTTAATCTTTAAAACCTACACAATAATCTTTTACATTGCATTTTTTTAAAGAACACATTCTTCATATTACTACCTTTACTGTATAAATAAATTATTTTTAAGCACAATTTTTATTACACATTCATCGTTTATAACTATAAACATATTCAGTCTTAGAAATAATTTTAATATCTAAATCTTATGAAAAAAACACATTTTTTAGTCATTGTATTATTATTAGTTACAGGAATAACTAATGCGCAAACATTAAAAATAGGGATAAAAGCAGGTATAAATTATGCTAATTTAACAGACACATCTATAAAAACAGATGCTATAACAAGTTATCATGCTGGATTATTAGCTGAAATAAGAATATCAGAATCGTTTGCTTTTCAACCTGAATTATTATATTCAACTCAAGGTGCATCCTATAAGAATGCTGTAGATGAGTTTAAAAATGAGTTAGGTTATATTTCTGTTCCACTTTTAGCCAAAATAGGTTTAAGCAAAAGTCTTGCATTAGAAGTGGGTCCGCAAGCATCGTTCTTACTAAGCAAAAAAGATGAATTTGATTTAAACGATTATAATTCTTTCGATTTTGGAGTTAATGGTGGTTTAAGATTAAGAATCACAGACAACCTTTTTGCACAAGCACGATACACACTTGGTCTAACAGAGATTTCTAAAAATGCTGAAGCAAAAAATAGTGTATTCCAATTGTCAGCAGGAATCCTTTTTTAAAATTATTCATAAACTTACTATAAAACCATTCATTAGTTGAATGGTTTTTTTATTTTTACTCAAATTCTTGAATCTTATGAAATTACTTATTCTTAATGGCCCTAATCTTAATTTACTTGGCAAACGAGAACCTGAAATTTATGGTAGTTTAACGTTTGAGGAATATCTTGAACAATTAAAAAATAAATTCCCCAATATTGTTTTTGAGTATTATCAAAGTAATATTGAAGGTGAAATTATAGATAAATTACACGAAGTCGGTTTTTCTTATGATGGAATTATTTTAAATGCAGGAGCTTATACACATACTTCAATAGGCATAGGTGATGCTATAAAAGGAATTACAACACCTGTTATTGAAGTTCATATTTCAAACACTTTTTCCCGAGAATCTTTTAGGCATCAATCTTATATTTCACCAAATGTAAAAGGAATCGTTATAGGTTTTGGTTTAAAAAGCTATGAGTTAGCCATTCAGTCTTTTTTATAATTTACTCCCTATATTTTTTATAGAGTATAATATTGCTTTTTTTATTAAATATTTATTTATGAAAAATTGATACAACCTTTTACAGGGAAAACTCGTCTATTAAATAAACCCATTCAAATGAAACAACTTTTCTCTTTATTGTTCTTCCTATTTGCCAATATAATTGTTTCGCAGATAAAAGGAACTGTTACTGACACTAATGGTAATGTATTACCTTTTGTAAACATTTATATTCAAGATACCTATATAGGTACAACTACAAACGAAAATGGAAAATATGAATTAAATTATACTAATTCAGGAAATACTGTTCTCTTATTTCAATATTTAGGTTATAAAACTCAAAAAAAAGAAATAAATACAATTTCTTCATCTCAAGAACTTAATGTTATACTTGAAGAAGAAAATTTTCAACTGAATGAAGTTGTAGTTCAAAATGGTATAAATCCAGCGAATGAAATTATTCAAAAAGCAATTGCATCAAAAAAGATAAATGCTGCAAAAACAGACAAATTTGAAGCTGATTTTTATTCGAGAGGTATTTTTAAAGTAAAAGACATTCCGAAAAAAATTATGGGATTTGAAGTAGGTGACATTGATGGAAGCTTGGATTCAACTAGAAGTGGTGTGATTTACTTATCTGAAACTGTATCAAGAATTAAGTTTGAAAAGCCTAATAATTTAAAAGAAGAAATAATAGCCTCTAAAATTGCAGGTGACGACAGCGGGTTTAGCTACAATACAGCCTTAAACACTAATTATGATTTTTATGAAAACTATGTGGATTTCGATATTAATATGATTTCACCAATAGCAGATAATGCTTTTAATTATTATAAATATAAATTAGAAAGTACCTTTTACGATGATAAAAATCAATTAATAAACAAAATCCAAGTAACACCTAAAAGAGATAAAGAACCTGTTTTTGAAGGTTACATCTACATAGTAGAAGATAGTTGGGCAATTTATGGGATTGATTTAGACATTAAAGGTTATAGAATGCAACAACCTATTTTAGAAACCATGAAATTAATTCAAAATTTCAGTTACAATAAAGAATCGAAACTTTGGGTTAAAAATGTGCAATCACTAGATTTTGATGCGGGAATTTTTGGTATGAAGTTTACTGGAAAATTCACTCATGTTTTTAGCAATTACAAATTCAAAGATAGTTTTGAAAAGAAAACGTTTGGAAATGAAATTGTCACTTTTGCAGAAAATGCAAACAAAAAAGAAGATTCTTTTTGGAAAAATACTAGACCTGTTCCATTAACTGAAGAAGAAACAAAAAACTACATTAAGAAAGATAGTATTCAAACTATAAGAAAATCAAAAACATATTTAGACTCGATAGACGCTAAATCAAATAAATTTAAAGTCTTTGACATTATAAATGGTTATACTTATAAAAATTCGCATAAAAAGTGGAATTTTAGTTATCAAGGCGTTACCGACCTCTCATCGTTAAGTTTTAATACTGTTCAAGGATGGAACTTAAATAGTGGTTTTTCATTTAGAAAATGGAATGAAGAAACTGGTAAATTTACTTCAATAAACACTACATTTAATTATGGTTTTGCTGAAGATAGATTAAGAGTTAATGGTCGTTTCTATCATCGTTTCAATACTAAAAATTACGCTAATCTTATTATTTCTGGTGGAAGCGCTATAAGTCAGTTTAACGATAATGAGCCTATTTCTGCTTTTATAAACTCTATAAGTACATTATTCTTTAAAAATAACTTCATGAAATTATACAACAAAGAATTTGCAGAAATTGCATACGGTCAAGAAGTTGTCAATGGTATTTCTGCAAATGGAAAATTAACCTATGAAAACAGACATGCATTATTTAATAATACTGATTACACACTTATAAAAAACAATGATGATTATTTTTCAAATAATCCTTTACAACCTTATAATTATACCTCAGCATTTGAAAAGCATAGCATTTTTAAATTCAATCTTTCTACTAGAATTCGGTTTGGACAAAAATACATTTCAAGACCTGATGGAAAAATCAATATTCAAGATGACAAGTATCCTGTTTTAAGTTTCGCTTATGAAAAAGGTTTTGGAGGTACTAATTCAAACTATAATTACGATTTTATTGCTGGAAGAATTGATTATAATAAGACATTTGGAAACAAAGGAGAGTTTTCTGTAAATATTAGAGGCGGAAAGTTTTTTAACGCCGATAATATTTCTTTCATAGATTATAAACATTTCAATGGAAATCAAACACATGTAAATTTTAGAGGAAGTTATATTAATTCTTTTAATCTTCTACCTTACTATTCAAATTCTACAAATGATGCATATATAGAAACTCATTTACAGCATAATTTTAAAGGTTATATTATGAATAAAATTCCATTATTAAACAAACTACAATGGAATTTAGTAGGTGGTTTTCATCAAATTAATGTGCCAAACACTAAACCATATCAAGAATTTAGTGTTGGATTTGACAACATTGGTTTTGGAAAGTTTCGTTTTTTACGTATTGATTACATTAGAGCTTATCAGAATGGTTATCAAGGAGATGGAATCATGTTTGGGCTACGTTTTTAAAAATTGTTGATTTTTTTTCTTAAATTAGATTTAACTAACCAGAAAAATATAATCATGACAAAACCAAGCAAATCTTTTTGGATTATTAGCATTCTAGCATTAATCTGGAATTTAATGGGGGTTAATCAATACCTTCAACAAGCGTACAACACTGAAAGTTTTAAAGCAATGTATAATGAAGAGCAACTACAAGCTATTACAAATACACCTTCTTGGGCTATTGCTGCTTTCGCAGTTGCTGTTTTTTCTGCTGTTTTAGGTTGCATTTCATTATTACTTAGAAAAAAATGGGCGCAATTCTTTTTTGGATTGTCTCTATTAGGTGTAATCATACAAATGTATCACAACTTATTTGTAATAAAATCTATAGCAGTTTATGGTCCTGGAGCAATGTTTATGACAATACTAATTCTTATTGTAGCTTTATTTTTATATTGGTATTCTAAGTTTGTACAAAAGAAGAATTGGGTATCTTAGCCTATAATTCTTTTTAATACATTAAAAATCACATCTTCAAAAATGATAATGTGATTTTTTTATTTTAGAAAAACATCATATCCAAATCGAAGTAAAGCAATTCCAACAATAACTAAGAATAAAACACGAATAAATCCATTTCCTTTTGAAATAGCTAATCTCGCTCCTATCCAAGCACCTAATGCATTACAAATTGCCATAGGAATAGCAACTGCCCAAATAATTTTTCCTTTTATTACAAATAATGTTATTGAACCAATATTAGTTGCCAAATTAACCAATTTTGCATAAGCAGATGCTTTTAAAAAATCGAATCCTAAAATAGCAATAAATGCCATAATCAATAAACTCCCTGTTCCTGGACCAATAAATCCATCATAAAAACCAATTACAACACAAATTAACATTGTGTAAATGTATTGCCTCTTTTTACTTAGTTTACTAATTTGAAATTGACCAAAATCTTTCTTCAAATATGTATAGATTAATAATAAAACTAATATTATAAACAATACTGGTTTCATAAAGTCATTCTTCATCACATTCAATAAACTTGAACCTACATAAGCAAAAACAAAAGAAACTAAAGCCATTATTCCAAATAGCTTCCAATTAATTTTTACCTTTTTAAGAAATTGATAGGTTGCAATACTTGTTCCACTAAAAGCAGGGACTTTTAAAGTTCCAATAACATGAGCAACACTTATATTTGGCAATAATATTAAAGCCGCTGGTGTTTGTATCAATCCACCTCCTCCTACAATTGCATCTATAAAACCTGCTATAAATGAAGCTAAACAGAGTAATAGTATAACGTAAAATTCTATTTCCATGGAATTAAAAAAAGCTAAACTCAGTTTTAAAGTTTAGCTTATTATTAAATTAAAGAATATTTTAATTTTATTAAACTCGAACAATATTAGCACCTATAGCTGTTAATCGTTCCCCTATTCTTTCATATCCTCTATCTATTTGTTCAATATTTTGAATTGTACTTGTTCCTTTAGCAGAAAGAGCTGCAATTAATAATGAAACTCCTGCTCTAATATCTGGAGAAGTCATTGTTGTAGCTTTTAATTGAGACTGAAAGTTATGACCAATAACAATGGCTCTATGTGGATCACAAAGTATAATTTTTGCTCCCATATCAATTAGTTTATCTACAAAGAACAAACGACTTTCAAACATTTTTTGATGAATTAAAACTTCTCCTTTTGCTTGTGTAGCTACAACCAAAACGATACTTAATAAATCAGGTGTAAAACCAGGCCATGGAGCATCGGCAATAGTTAATATTGAGCCATCAATATCTGTTTTAATTTGATATCCATCTTTGTGAGCTGGAATAAAAATATCATCTCCTCTTCTTTCAATTGTAATTCCTAGTTTTCTAAATACATTTGGTATTTGTCCTAGGTTATCCCAACTTACATCTTTTATTGTTATTTCACTTCTTGTCATAGCTGCAAGACCTATCCAAGAACCGATTTCAATCATATCAGGTAAAATTCTATGCTCACAACCTCCTAGTTGATCTACTCCTTCAATAATTAATTTATTAGAGCCAACTCCAGTTATTTTAGCTCCCATTGAATTTAGCATTGTACACAATTGCTGTAAGTAAGGTTCACAAGCAGCATTATAAATTGTGGTTATTCCTTCTGCTAAGACAGCCGCCATAACAATATTTGCAGTACCTGTAACTGATGCTTCATCAAGTAACATATAAGTACCTTTCAATCTTTCTGTCGTTTCAACACCGTAAAAGTGATCTTCTCTATTGTATCTAAATTTAGCTCCTAAATTAATAAACCCTTCAAAATGAGTATCTAATCTCCTTCTTCCTATTTTATCTCCTCCTGGTTTTGGAATATATCCTTTTCCAAAACGAGCTAACAAAGGTCCTACAATCATGATTGAACCTCTCAATGATCCTCCTTCTTTTTTAAAAGCTTCTGTTTCTAAATACCCTACATTAACTTCATCTGCTTGGAAAGTATAAGAACCATGTCCATTCTTTTTAATTTTAACACCTAAATTCCCTAATAATGTAATCAATTTATTTACATCAATAATATCTGGAATATTAGTAATCGTAACTTTTTCGGTGGTTAATAAAACAGTGCACAATACTTGTAATGCTTCATTTTTTGCTCCTTGAGGTGTAATTTCTCCTTTAAGTGCTTTTCCGCCTTCTATTTGGAATGTTCCCATAAACTTATTTTCGTTTTTGGTTTTTAGGATTTATACTTTTCTTTTTATGAATGTTCTTAGTATTTGAATTCTTATTATTAGAATTAAATTGAGATTTATTAGACATTTTCTTATTCACCTTCATAAGGTTATGCGAATTAGAAAGTTCCTCATTTGATTTAAACAAGTTAATTTTTCCGTCTGATAATTCTAATAAATGATTAAAGATAACTTCGTCTTCAACTGTTTCCTTGTTCCAGCTCAAATAACATTTTTTCATGTGATTTGCTATAACTAATATCAAAGCACTCTTCATGTCTCCTTCTTCCCATTTCATAGCAACATCTATCATATACGTAATATTATTACCATAAAAACGATATTTTGGGAAATTTTGAGGATAATTTAATGTATCTGGTCTTTGATTTAAAACATCTCTTGAAGGTATTGGATATGGAGAATCTACTTCTAATCTAAAATCAGACATTATAAACAACTGATCCCATAACTTGTGCTGAAAATCAGGCACATCTCGTAAGTGAGGATTTAAAGACCCCATAACCGAAATAACATATTTAGCTGCTTTATTTCGCTCTTCTTTATCTTTAATTACTGTAATTTGATCAATTAATTTTTGTAAATGTCTCCCATATTCCGGAATAATTAATTGTTCTCTTATTGAATTATATTCTAATTGTGATACAGCTTCAGATTTTACTTCCATAATTATAATGATATTATACCTTCAATTACTGAAAGTTCTTGATATTTATCAATGACACTTTGTGGATCTTTCATTTGAACACTTACTGAAACACTAGTGTATTTTCCCGTTTTTGAATGTTTTGTTGTAATTACTGCGCCCATTTTATCAAATGCCTTTTCAACTTGTTCTGTTTTATTCCCTTCTGAAGGCACAATAAATTTATATAAGTATTCTGACGGCCATAATGTATTATTAGCCAATTCTTCTTTTAAACGCAAATAAAAGTCTTCTGTTTTCTTGTCCATCCTCATTCTTTTTTTGAATAGCAAATATACTTTTTTATGTTAAGAATAAATATTTTAAAAAGCATAAAATTTAAAAGTTGAATACATTTTTAAAAAAAACTACTTTTGCATTTCAGATTTAATTAACTCATGAATAAAGAAATAATAGTTTTAATAGGTGGACCAAGTTCTGGAAAAACAACTTTAATTAACGCATTAATTGAAAAAGGGCATATATGTTATCCTGAAATTTCAAGAGATGTAATTAAAGAAGCTCAAAAACAAGGAATTGAACAACTATTTCTAGAAAAACCATTACTATTTAGCGAACTTTTATTAGAAGGACGAATAAAACAATTCAATCAAGCTATAAAAGAAGAAGAAAATACTATTTTCATAGATAGAGGTTTGCCCGACGTTTTGGCTTATATGCATTATATTGGTGATAGCTATCCAGAATCTTTTCACAAAGCTTGTGCTGAACATAAATACACTAAAGTTTTTCTATTACCTCCATGGAAAGAAATATATGTAAGTGATACTGAAAGATATGAAACTTATGAACAGGCTACTTTACTTCATAAACACTTAAAAGAAACGTATACTAGTTTTGGATATGATTTAATTGAAGTTCCAAAAGGTTCAGTAGAAACTAGAGTTGACTTTGTAATGAAACATATTTCTAAATAGTTTTTGTAATTTTAGCATTTCTAAGTTAACCCACCCAAATGTCTGAAACTTTACAAATTCTTCAAAAGTACTGGAAACACGAAAATTTTAGAGAACCGCAAGAAGAAATCATAAATTCTGTTTTAAAAAATAAGGATACATTTGCATTACTTCCTACAAGCGGTGGAAAATCTGTTTGTTATCAAGTTCCTGCAATGGTAAAAGAAGGCATTTGTCTTGTTATTTCTCCATTAATTGCTCTTATAAAAGATCAGGTTCAGAATTTGCAAAGCAGAAACATTAAGGCAATTGCACTTTTAGGTGGTATTTCCCAAAATGAAATTATAGAATTATTAGACAATTGCCAGTTTGGAAATTACAAATTTCTATACCTTTCACCTGAAAGATTACAACAAGACTGGATTATTGAAAGACTAAAACAATTGCCTATAAACTTAATTGCCATTGATGAAGCACACTGTGTAAGTCAATGGGGACATGATTTTAGACCGGCATATTTAAAAATAAATTTACTTAAAGCACATTTCAAAACAACTCCATTTCTTGCTTTAACTGCTTCTGCTACAGAACGTGTTCAAAAAGATATAATAGAAAATCTCGCATTAGAAAATCCAATTGTTTTCAAAAAGTCTTTTGCCAGAGAAAACCTAGCTTATCATGTAATTAATACTGAAGATAAATTTCATAAGATAAAGCAGATTCTTACAAAAAATCCTCAATCGAGTATCATCTATGTTCGAAATAGAAAATCATGCATTGAAATATCAAACCAACTAAAAGCATTAAACATTTCTAGCACATATTTTCATGGAGGATTAAATATAAAAGAAAAAGACACAAACATGGCACTTTGGATGCAAAACAAAGTTCAAGTTATAGTAGCAACAAATGCATTTGGAATGGGAATTGACAAACCCGATGTTAAAACAGTAATTCATATACAATTACCTGAAAACTTAGAAAATTATTATCAAGAAGCTGGTAGAGCTGGTCGAAATAACGAAAAAGCATTTGGAATTCTTTTAATTGATTCAAACGACATCAAAGCAGCTAAAAATCAATTTATTTCTGTTCTTCCCGACAAAACTTTCTTAAAAGAAGTATACATTAAACTAAACAATTATTTTCAAATTGCTTATGGAGAAGGCTTTAACGAAACCTTTTCTTTTAATCTAAATCAGTTTTGTACACAATATAAATTTCCTGTTCTAAAAACATATAATGCTCTTCAATTTTTAGACAGACAAGCTATTATTTCACTTCAAAATGAATTCTCTGAAAAAATCAGCATCCAATTCACAACTCCAAGTAAAGAAATAATACGCTATATGAGTTTAAATCCTCATTCAGAAAACATTATCACAACCATACTAAGAACTTATTCTGGAATTTTCGAATTAGAGACACAAATAAACACTTCTCTCATTGCAAAAAAAGCAAATACTACAGAAGACAACGTCTTAAAAGTGGTTACCAATTTAGAAAAAGAACACTACATTACTCTTCAAGTTCAAAATAATGACAGTAGTATAACATTTAATGAGGTAAGAGAAGATGCCTTAACCATTAACAGAGTTTCTAAATTTTTAGAAAAACAGAATGATTTAAAAACAAATCAATTAAACAGTATCATTCATTATGCAAAAACGAATGCTTGTAAAAGTAAATTACTCTTAGAATATTTTGATGAAAAAGAGATAACCGAATGTGGGATTTGTTCATTCTGCATTTCTAAAAAAAACAATAAGAGTACAAATTCTATACTAGTTGAAGAAGTTTTTCATTTATTAAAACATTCAAACTTAACTTCAAGAGAAATAGAAAGTCAACTTTCAATAACAACAGAAGATACTATCTTTGCCATTCAAATCCTTCTTGAGAAGGATAAAATAGCTATCAATAACTACAATCAATATTACTTAAAATAATGGAAAAATTAAAAATCGTCTTTATGGGAACACCAGACTTTGCTGTTGGTATTCTCGACACTATATATAAAAACAATTATGATATCGTAGGAGTTATAACCGCACCAGACAAACCAGCAGGAAGAGGTCAAAAAGTAAGTATGAGTGCAGTGAAACAATATGCTCTTGAAAAAAATCTTCATTTACTTCAACCAACTAATCTAAAAGCAGATGACTTTTTAACGGAATTAAAAAGTTTAGAAGCAAACTTACAAGTAGTTGTCGCTTTTAGAATGCTACCAGAAGTGGTTTGGAAAATGCCAAAACTAGGAACATTTAATTTACATGCTTCACTATTACCACAATATAGAGGAGCTGCTCCAATTAACTGGGCTATTATAAATGGGGAAACCAAAACAGGCGTTACCACATTCTTTATTGATGATAAAATTGATACTGGAGCTATGATTCTTCATAAAGAAACACATATAAGCGAAAAAGAAACTGTTGGAGAACTACATGACAGACTTATGAATATTGGTTGTGAAGCCGTAATTGAAACATTAGAATTAATTACAAAAGGAAAAGTGGAGACAACTATTCAAAAAGACACTGAAGAGATTAAAACCGCTTATAAACTCAATAAAGAAAATTGCAAAATTGATTGGACAAAGAACGGAAATGAAATTTACAATCAAATTAGAGGGTTAAATCCATATCCAGCAGCATGGACCTATATAAAAGATGAAAATCAAGAATGGAATGTTAAACTATATGATGTTAGTTTTGAAAAAACAGATCACAATTTTAGTATCGGACAGGTAATCGCTACAAAAAAAGAAATTAAAATTGCTACAAATGATGGTTTCATCCATATTTACAATTTACAATTTCCTGCAAAACGAAAAATGACATCTCAAGAACTTTTAAACGGAATTCAATTAAGTCATAATTCAATTGCGCTATAAGCCCTTATAAACAGTGATATTTGTGAAATTTATTTAAAAACAAATAAGGTTATTAACAAAACACCTATTTTATTAACATTTTTAGCTAAAATCCTTGTAAACACTTGTACAATCCAGTTATACGAGTAAATTTGTGTAGAAATAATTAAGTTTAACCAAATTAATAAACATTTTATTATGAACAAATCAGAATTAATCGATGCAATGGCAGCTTCTGCTGGAATTACAAAAGCAGCTGCTAAATTAGCTTTAGAGTCATTTTTAAGCAACGTTGAAGGCACTTTGAACAAAGGTGGAAGAGTTTCATTAGTAGGTTTTGGTTCATGGTCAGTTTCTAAAAGAGCTGCTAGAGACGGAAGAAACCCACAAACTGGTAAAACTATCAAAATTGCTGCTAAAAATGTAGTTAAGTTTAAAGCTGGTGCAGAATTAGACGCGGCAGTAAATAAATAATATATTTTTTACATAAAAATTTAAATCCCGCAATTGCGGGATTTTTTTATATTAATTTGATTTTGTAATTTATTTTTGATAATTTTAAAGTAAAATAACTTGTTTATGATATCAGTTTTACCCAAAAAAGGACATTTGCTGATAGCAGAACCTTCTACGATAGGAGATCTTTCATTTAATCGTTCTGTTGTTTTGCTTGCCGAACATAATAATGAAGGATCTGTAGGCTTTATACTGAATAAGCCTCTAAATTATTCCATCAATGACTTAGTGCCAGAAATTGAAGCTGTATTTAAAGTTTACAATGGAGGGCCTGTTGAGCAAGATAATTTATACTTCATACATAATGTACCTAATATAATACCTAACAGCATTGAAATTGCTAATGGAATTTATTGGGGTGGTGATTTTGAAACCACTAAAACATTAATTAATAATGGTGAAATTTCAAAAAATAACATTCGTTTTTTTCTAGGCTACAGTGGATGGGAAACTAACCAACTTGAAAAAGAGCTTAAAGAAAACTCATGGATAATTGCTGAAAACAAATTAAAAAGCAAACTACTTTCAAAATCTTCTCAACATTTTTGGAAAGAAAAAATAATAGAGCAAGGTGGAGAATATGTGCTTTTCTCAAATGCTCCTTCAGATCCTATGCTTAATTAAGTCGAATCTGAGCATTTAATCTCGTCAGCAACATAGTCGCTGTTTTTACAGTAAACTCTTTTTTTCTATATTTAGTAATGGGTTGAATTCCTTTTATTACATTCGTTACAAACAACTCATCTGCTTTTTGTAAATCAAAAGGAGAAATCGATTTTTCAACTACTTCCAAACCTTCAACTTTCTTTGCCAAAGCTAAGATTTGCTTTCTCATTATTCCGTTTAAACACCCATCTACAACTGGAGGAGTAATTAAAACATTATTCATCACCATAAAAATATTCCCTTGCAATGCTTCAATAACATTCTTTTCCTCATTTAAAAGAAGACAATTATCATAGTCATTTTCAAAAGCAAAAATACTTCCTGCAACTTGTATTATTTTGTTATTAGATTTCAAAGTGGAAAACAATTGTTTTGTTACATAAGCATCTTTATAAAGCTCCACTTCATAAGATTGATTCTCTATAACATATAAATCTTCATTTAAAGAAGAAAAAGTTACAACAAACTCAACGTCATTTGTCTTTGGTAAATAAAATCCATCTCCTTTACGATAAACAGAAAATCGTACTCTATAAGCTGATTTTTTGTTTTCATCAGCATTAATCAACAATAAAATTTGTTCTTCAAAAAACTCCATGGTAAAGTTCATTGGAATTTCCATTCTAAAAATACGCATAGAAGCCATGAATCTAAAATAATGATCTTCTAAAAATAAAACCTTATTATTTAACACCTTAACTGTTTCAAAAACAGCATCTCCAAATAAAAAACCTCTATTACTCTCAATATTTACAGTACTTGTTTCCTGTATATTTCCATTAAAATTTACCATAACAAAAAATCCCGATTAAAAATCGGGACAAATATAATCTTTATAATTTAGTTTAAACAGAGCCTAACACATGTTTTAAATCAGAAATTTGATTTTCCCATAACAGCTTAGCTTCTTCAATTTCGTCTTCTTCTGCAAAATCCACAACAACAAGTGATACATCTTTTGTTATATCGTCTTCCATTATTTTTATCTCAAAATAATATTCCGTGTCATTATCATCTTCATCCAGCCATCTAAACTTAACTCGTTCACCTGTTCTTTTAGCCATTAACTTCGCTTTTTCTTCTGAGTCATCCCAAATAAACGTAAAAAGTTCTCCTCTAGAATTTACATTATCAGCAAACCATTCAGACAATCCTGAAGGCGTAGAAATATATTGATATAATAGCGATGGTGAGGCATGAAAAGGGAATTCTAATTCGTATTTTACTTTTACTTCCATTTTAAAAAATTTATTTTGGAAATATAGAGAGAATAAATTTAAAAACCAAAAAGAAAAAAAGAGAATTTTTCTAAAAAAATATTTGTACTAAAGAGAATTAATTATATATTTGCACCCGCATTCAACAAGGATGTATAACCAAAAAAATGGCGAGGTAGCTCAGTTGGTTAGAGCGCAGGATTCATAACCCTGAGGTCACGGGTTCAACTCCCGTCTTCGCTACGAAAAACAAACCCTAACTAATCAAACAGTTAGGGTTTTTTTATATCAAAATCGTATCCATTTATTTTAACAAACGCATACGATTTATTACTTTTGAAATTATTTTCGACACCAAAAATATATACCTCAAATAACGATCTTTCCAAAAGATAGATGATATGTCTATTTTTCATTTAGAAATCCTGAAAACGGAAAAATGGAAAGGCAGACACCTATTTATGAGGAAATTAACAAACATAAAACTTTAAAAGAAAGAAAAGAAGCTGCTGAAAATCTTAAATGGCAGTCGATAGAATATTAAAAAACGGTTTCAATCCTTACGAAAATTCAAAATTTGAAGAAATTGAAAAGCACTACAACATTAAAGAAACTTTTCAATTTAGCTTAGATATAAAAAAAATATTCTTTCAGAAAGTAGTTATTCCGATTTTCGAATTAGAATTACAAAGTTTCAAAAATGGCTTAAAGACAATGGACTTGATAAGCTACTAAAAATTGAACATCTAACAAAAAAATTGTTGCCACTTATTTAAATGAAGTCCTAGAAAAAACTTCACCAATTAACCGCAACAATACACGTTCTGTAATTTCATCTTTTTTCAAAACACTTGAAGATGATGATCTTGTTAAAGATAATTTTGTAAAAAGCATACCCATTTTAAAATCTAATCCAGAAAGAAACAAAACATACTCTAACGAGTTAGAAAACAAAATATTCGAAAAACTAAACGACGACCCTACTTTAAAGCTTTTTGTTCAATTTATTTCTTATAATTTTCTAAGACCTGTAGAAGTGAATAGAATTATAATTGCTGACATCGATTTAAAGGATAAAATTTTAAAAATTAAGCCCAAAACTGGATTTCAGTCAAAAAGAATTCCTCAACTCTTAATTGATGAGATTCCAGACTTATTTAATTATCCTAAAGATGCTTATTTATTTGGTAGAAAAGATTTTGGACAATATTGGGAAGCCAATGAAACTAGCAGAAGAAATGATTATTCAGATTATTTCTTAGAAGTAAAAAAGGAGTTTGGATTAAGGAAAGACTATGGATTATATAGCTTTAGACATACCTTCATAACTAAGCCCTACAATACTTTCATAAAAGAAATGACACCTAAAGAAGCTGAATCAACCATTATGTCAATTACAAGGCACACTACAAAAACTGCTTTACGAAAATATTTAAGAGAGATAAACGCTTATATTCCTGATGATTATTCGATGTATTTGTAGTTTATTTATTTTGAAATTAACATTTCAACTAAATCATTAGACTCTTCAATTATCCATTGATTATATTGTATTAATTCATTTAAGATATCTAATTGGTTGGCTGTTAATAGATATCTATACTTCTATCATGAATATTCTCCCATTTACTATTATGATCTGTTTCTATAATACCTTTTTGGGATGCCATTTGGTGTAAGTAGTTGAATATTTGGTATTTTTTCTTTTACCAAAGGATAAATAATAAATAAACCGTCAAAATCCCAATCATTTCAAATATAATAAAAAATGCAATACATACAACCCCTAAAATACAATCACTTATAAACTATGCATTTTATTCATTTTTGTAAAATGCCTAGAGAAAGAAAAAATCCTATACCAGAAATTGTAGTTTTATTTGGAAAAAGAATAAAACAATTGAGAATTGAAAAAAAAATGTCCCAAATGGATGTAGGTGCAGCTTTAGGAATCGATAGAGAAAATATGAAAAAGGTTTACAAGAACCCAAATTATCTACTATTGTGAAGTTTGCTGAATTATTTGAAGTTGATTTTAATAATTTAATTCAACCAAAAAAAAATGTAATGAGCTTTAAACTTATAAAGAGCTGTTTATTCTTAAACAGCTCTTTATAAGTTTAACACTTAAATATTATTATATTACTCTATCATGAGCAGATACTTGAACCTAATCTGTATACATATTTCTTTGTTCAAGAATTAAAATATTGGGACTACTTGGAAACCCAAATTAAAGCAAATCTTTCTGAACTTCCTAAACCCCAAAAGATTCAATTTTGTTTAATACCAATGGAATGAGTAAATCCAGCTGTAACTGTTTCCCAATCTGTATCTGATCCTACCTGAACAGGAGAATTTCTATTTACTAATGTCCCGTCTCCTAACTACCCTCTTTCATTATTTCCACATGACCATAAAGTCCCATCTGTTTTTATACCTAGTGTAAAAGATTTACTTGGATTTATATTTGTTGAAATTTCTATCCAATTAGCATCTGTTCCAATTTGAACTGGAGTTAATCATTGCTTATTTGTCACGTCTCCATGTTTAACATGTATAATCCTTCTACATACTCATAACGTAACATTTTCTGGTATTGCGAAAAAATAGCATTAACTGAAAAATGGATTTCCAACATTGACAATACACACTTAAATTAAATCCTGCAATAAAAAATTAAATAAAGAGTAATTTTTTAAGTTAAATTAAGTTAAAATTTATATTAGCAGTAGTTTTTATAAAGTTAGTAATTATTTACTCCATTTATTATTTAGTTTCCTAAATTAATTAAATTTTTGCTTGAACAAATAACTCTTAATTTACAGCACCTACGGTTTGAACAGTATTACTACCAATTTCTGTAAATTCTATAAAACTACCCATTTTCATTTGATTGGTACCTCCAGGTGCTGTAGAAAAAGCTAATTGAGGAGTTAAAACACCTCCTGTAGTACATCTCAATACTCCTTCAAATTCAATAGTTGTGGTAACTGCTGTATTAGCAGCATTTAAAACTTTACTACCTGTTCCACTAATTTGGACATTTGAGTTGGCAGTAGCTATTCCGTTTAATGTAGATGAAAAAAGTCTAGCTACATATTCCATAGATGTTATATTTAACCCTGATGTTACAAGCCATCCCATTGCTGTAGCATGACTTGTTGATCCATTTGCTATTAAGAATTTCCCTTTAAAAAAATAAGTTTTATTTGCCGATAAACTAAATGCATCGCTTGAAGTAGGAAATGCATTTTGTAACAAATTTGAATTAGCAAGTGTAAAATTTGAAGATAAAACCCCAATTAATTTTACTGGTCCAGAAACTGATAAATTCCCAATACCTAATATAGATTCTCCATTAATTGTTTTAATAGTAGTTCCACTTACTAAAGCGTCTTGTTTATTATTTAAATCATTCTCTAATCCAAATACCTGATTCTTACTTATAGAACCTGTTATTGATGAAGCAGTTCCATTAATATCTGTGACTACAATATTACCATTTAAATCGGGAGTTATATTATTTACTTGTTTTACAGGAGCAAAAGTTTCAACACTTTTTTTTGCTGTTTTAGGAGTCAAAAATTTATTATCAATTTGAGCATTTTGAGCATCTGCCTCAGAAGCTTTATCTTCTTCAATATTAAGTTTACTATCGATTAAATCTTCAAATTCTTGTTGAATTGGTCTTTTACCTGTTTCAAAATATGATTTTAATTCTCCTCTATTTTTTGTTGCCATAATTTATTTTTATTTATTTATCTTACTCTAAATGTACTACCTGTAATCATTTCACCAATTCCTCCTACTTGATTCCATGTCTCTTCATTGAAAATTGTAAGAATATTCTCTTTAGTACTAAACATTCCTGATGTATTTTCTGTTATTACTTTGAAATGGTGATATAATTTATCTCCTTCACTAGATAGTACTCTTAAATTTGCACTATTCAGCTTTGTTTCTTCTAATTGAACAAAAATTGTTTCTTCATTTGAAGCTACTTCATGAATTTTAATCCAATTTCCTTGCTGGTTCAACTTATATAAATGATAAATACCATTATAACATGTTTTATTCCATTTTAAAGTAATGAAATTCACATACCCATTTTCTTCTTGTTCAGAGTAACAGCTCATCAATGGAGATTCTGGCATATAATTTTCCACCACTGTTGTAGCCAGTAATTTAGACGGATTTGATGGTACATATTCTATAACTGCATTTGAGTTATCTTCCGAATATTCTACTTTTCGGGAAACTGTTATTCTGTAAAATAGAGGATCTCCATATGGTACCTCTACCAAATCAGAAAAATCATCAACAAAGTTCCAAATATCTTCAATTTCAAGATTTTCAATTTCTAAGTCAATGGTTTTAATCAATTGCATAGTTCTAATTGACTGTGCTTCAAGTCGATTAAAACTTCTATATAAATTTATTTTCTTTATAAATTGTTCTTCCGGATATCTATTGATTTCTAATTTAACACAAGCATTAATTCCAAGAATTCTATTTTCTAAAATTGGTATAATTCTTTTTATCTCAGGTGCTTCGGGAGAATTTGTATTAACGAGTTTAATTGGTCCTAAAATATCACTCATCTCACCCATTTTCATTTGGTTCCCTATTTCTCTAACTGAATAAAAGTAGATGTTTTTAGAAGTTCCATCAATTGTGAAATCAGTAAATTGCACTTCATTTGAATTTTGTGAGACTCTTTTAGCCATTGGTGCAATATCAAAATCTGGATGATCTGGATTTAGCATATATCCATTGCTATCCCTAACATTTTGCTTTTTGTAAATAGGCTTATAATTATTTGGATAAATTGTATTTGGTTTTATATAATCATATAAAATTGGAATTTCTGTTAGAGGAATAAAAGAATTTTTAACTGTTTGTTCCACAAAATCAATTAGTAAAATATCATATTGCACGCCACTAGTTGTAGCGATAATTACTTGATTTAAAGCACTAAATTGATTTACTAGTGAAGCATCTGAATTTGAACCATTATTTTTATTATGCCATTTAATAAAATCATTTACACTCGAAATAAATGTTGGGTTATTTGGAATAGGAAGTCTATATTTTTCTATTTCGTTTTCGGGATATTCCATATACAAACCATTTGATTGAGCACTTCTGTAGCTTTCAAAATCAAAAAAATTATCCCACCTATTTTTTAACCAAACTTCATCATTTCCCCCATAAATTTTTAAGTTTTGCCTAATATTTTTTACAGTATCAATATCATAAAGAGCATTTATAATACTATCATCATTACTTCTTAAAAATTGTAATCCATGTGGTTTATGATTAGCATTTGAACCAAAAGCGGTTGTAAAAGTATACGTTGATTTTCCATAGAAATCAGGTCGAGTAGCATATTTTGCGCCTAAAGGTGTTTGCGGTTTTATAGGAGCAACTATTTCTTGTGCAAAAAGTAAAGCTGGGATACTTATTTTTGAATAATAATCTGTAAACCCTATTGATAAATCATGACTTCTTAGTCCAAAGATTGAATATTTATTACCTTCTCCTTGTTGAGGTAGTATTTTTGATTCTGTTAAATTAACAGCCTGGTTTTGGTATAAATACACTTTATAACTTGGATAATAGTTGACTAATTGAGTACCTGTTTTAAGTTTGTCATAAGCATCTAAAATATTTTGATCCGCATTATAACCAGGATAATTATTATCATATATATAAAGTACTAAATCCCCTGTACCTATATTTTCTATTCTTATTACTTCCAGTGATTTTCGTTCACCAGTAATTAAGTGAGAGGCTTCAGTTCTTAGACGAACTAAACCTCTAAACCACTCTACCGAATTATTATTCCCAGAAAACTGAGGATGTTGGTTTAATTGGAATCCTGTAAAAGTTAATTTATAGAGACCATTAAACTCATTAGCATATAAATATGTGCCATCAGCTTGCTCTATTTCATTAACAGGTTCAGCAATTTCTTCTATAATAGCATTTTTCCAAAAACCTTTTGTTTTTTCTAAAAACCGTGTAGTATTTCCTTCTTCATCTATAAGATGAATTACTTCTCTTTTTAATTGCCAATTAGGATTATTAGGAAGCCCTAATTGAATTTTAAATACAAATGGATTTGCTAGAGAGTTTATAGTATTGAATGGTGTATTCCAACTAGTAATATTTTGCATGTTTTCTACCAATTGGAAATAACCATCTTCAACTATAACTATATCATCTAATTCACTATTTTTCAAAACTTTTAGGGTAGGATAAGTTGATGTGTTTTCAATTTGATAAATAAAGTATGCATTTGTTCCCATCAATACTTTTCCGCCAATAAAATTATTTTCTTTTCCTTGAGGAATTAATGGTGATAAATTTAAGCCTGTACTTGATTGATTAAAAACTCCTGTATTTAAAGTTACAACCAACTCATTTATCGGATCATTATTTTGGCTAATTATTTTACCCTCAATTACATTAGGTGTTTGATTTCTAAAGAATACTTCGACTTCTTCTGCAAATATATCTTTCTCATCTGGATAAATATAATTGGGCTCACCATTTAAGGTTTCACTTTCAATAGTTGTAATAGCAATGTCGTTATACTTTTCTTCAATTTGATAATTTGTTAACTCTTGATTGGTATGATAATCAAAGGTAAGTCTTACTAAAGTTTTATCTGTATTAGAAATTGTTCCTATTCTATCTTGTTCTTCCTCTGAAGTAAGTAATAAAGGAGACTCTTCTCTAATTAATAAAGCATTTATATTATGTGGTGGTTGTAATTGATTTTGGGGTCTTATAATTGTATTAATACTTAAAATATCATTTCCTATAGTGGAACGTGAAAATATATTGATACCGTAAGTTAAATAATTATAAGTACCAGAATCTGATTGCTTATGAATGTAAAGTACATTATTTTGTTCTGGTAGCATTAATGGAATGGTTTCATTAGTTCCAAGATTACCCTGAAAAATATTTCTGTAATTTATATCATGACTCAATTCTGGTTTTACCCAGTTTTGCTGATTGTTCATTTTATATTCTAATCCAGCAGATACAGCATAAGAAAATTCAGATTGATTAAATAATTCCGAGGTATCATAGAATGGAATATTTACTAATTCTTCAGGTAATGGATTTGATTCTAGTGTAACAAAGCGATATTTGCCATCAGGTGTATACCCTTCATTATCAGTCATCATTACTGGAATTTCTTCATCATTCTGGGTTACAATTCCTGGTACAATTTGATTTAATTCATAGGGTAAAGGAAGTCTTTCATCATAAATACTTGTTGGTAAACTCATAGAAATGTGTTGCAATTCTCGTTTTCCTAAACCATCTTCCAAATCTCCAAAAGTGGTATATTCAGACAAATACACATATTTTTCACCTGTTAAAACTATTGCATTTATATCTAATATCCCTAGACCTAACATTCTTGCCACATGATAATCTAAAGCCCCTACATTAAGAATGTCTAATAAAGGTAAACTTGTGAAATCATCCTCAGAAACTGGAGGAGTAGTACCGTCTTCATTTTCAATATTTAGATTAAAATTGATAGTTTCAATACCTGTTGGATTTGGGTTATTACTATCAGTACTTAATGCTAAAAACTTAGCAACAACTTCTTTTATATTTCTATCATCATCTTGTATTGTGCCATTCCACTTATCTATATAATTATTAATATTTACATTTTCACCATCATTAAATCTTGGCCATTTTGAATTAACAAGTCCAGAAGTAGGTTCTAACTGCGCTAAAACTTTAGTGTCATCAAGAGACAAAGCATATTTTCCTAAAGGATACCAAGATTGAGATGCATTTTTACTGAATATAAAGTCTGCATAAAACTCTAAATGTATTTTTACTACCAAACACGCTGAAGTTTTAAAACGAATAGATTTACAATTGTCATTAAAAATTTTCAAATTTCCAAAATCATTACTTCCATATTTTCCTCTTGAAGAAGTTATTTTTGGAGCAAGTTGTAGATTTTTCTCTACTGATAAGGTTTCAGTAAGTATTTGAGAAGTTTGAATCACATTACTAAATTCAAAACTACTTCCAAAAAACAAATCTTTTTTACTTTCAATTTCAATTAAGTTACCTCCATAAGCTTCAATAAAACTATAGGTTTGCGTTAATGGATCTATTTCATTAGCTACTGAATCATACTGAGCTGTATTTTTGAAATACACATAAATTAATTTTTCAGCTATTTTGTATATCCAAAATCTTTGCGCAGGATTAACAACATTGGGTGGCAAAGAAAAATCTATAGTTGTTATCACAGGACTATATTTTGCTCTATATATACTTACATAATCGTTTGGTTTATTGAAAATAAAATTCCCACTTGTATAATAATCGCCTTTAGGTAAATGCTTTTCTCCTAAAATACCTCCAAAAAACCATCTTAAGTGTATTCCTTTAGTAGATCCATCTTGAGCTGTCGAACCCGCTACATTTAGAATGAAATTTGGAGATTGTAGACTTATATTTTTTGATATAACAATTTGACCATCAATCGAGGTGTTATTACAGTATTGTTTTATTTGAGACGTAATTGTTTTTTCACTAGCTTCAATATCTTCAGGTCTATGGCTAACTTGTTTAATAGCAACCTCAATAGTTTTTAAATATATTTTAGAACTATTAAGTAAAATGGTGGTTAATTCTTTAGTCTTACAGGTGTCTAAATTTGTATTACTATTAACAATTAATGAACCTTCTGTTTGATTGAAAAAAAGACTAGTTAACCTATTATTTTTTTCTTTTATAAATCGAATCCCATTATTTGTACTTGGAGCTATTTCAATTGTTTTTGTCCATAAAGCATTTAAGTTAAAATCTAGTTTATGAACATAACCCATTTGCTCATTATAATGAACTAAATAGATAATATCATTAGTTATTTCTATATGTGAGCCACAGTTTTGGGTATTTACTAAAATTTTGTAATCCACTACTTCTTCTTCATATAATATCTTTGTAATAAAAACAGCTTTATCATTAATTGAATATCCTGAAAGTAAATATCCTCTTTCTGGTATAATTTTAAAATCATGAATGTTACAGAAAATTTTATCTATTAAAATTGTATCAATATATTTTAAGTCTTTATTAAAACTTATAATTATTCCTGTTGAGTTTTCTAAAATAACTCTTCCAGCAATTGCTATTCGATCGTTATCAGCAACAATTGAGGTAATAAGTAGTGGTTTTCCATGTACTACTTCTATAGTATTAATAACTTCTCCATTATAATCAAACTTATATAGTATAGGGTTAATTGAATAATCCGTTTCACTTCTGTCTGAAATCACTACATAAAAAGAAGTTTCCTCTTTGGTTGTAACTAGATTGCAAATAGCATCACTATCTTTCCAGTTTAAAAGTTTTGTCCACATTATTTCCCCAGAAGAAGCATCAATAGCCATTAGGGAATTAATGTTGTCAATTACTACATTTAAAACATAAATAGTTTTAAGTTCACTAGTAAGATCTTCAATTTGAATTATTTTTTTACATTCAAAAGAAGATGAACCTTCTGCATTAAAAGTCTTTTCCCAAATTATATTTCCAGATAAATTAACTTTAGTAATTAGTCCTTCATTTTTAGTTTTACCAATTGCTAAAACAAATGAATTACCATACTCATAAAATTGTTCTGAATAGTAATAATTAAATGCATCGGGTTTTGTATATCTATTAATAAATGTCATCATTCTTTTTTTATAAATCAATACTAATTGTTTCTACAGCCAATTCCATAAGTTGCGTTCCGCTCCAACCTAAATATTTGAATTTAATATCTAGCGTTGTTTCATCGATAAAAATGCCATTTTTCATAATTAAACAGGAAGCATAATCTTTGGCATATAATATGGAATAATCGATACTATTATTATTTAAAATTGAGATGGTGTCTTCTAAAAACGAAGCTTCAAAATTTGGGCTATTAAATGACTCTGTACTTCTAATTAAAAGCCCCACTGTTGCTCCATTTAAATCTTTTAGAATATTAAATTCAGTAGTTTGGGCTGGATCTAAAGGCTTCAACTTAAAGACGCCTTCAATGACCCTATCAAATAAATCAGTATAGCCTAAAATGCTTGTATTTATATCTACGTTTAAATTAGACACAATTGCATAAGCCTCATTAAGCATTTGCTGAGAAAAATCATGTTCTAGCTTATAAATCGCTTTAACAACATTTCCTTCTTCTTCATGAAGAATATAACTTTCGATATGTTCTTTGAAATTTCCATAACGAGAAGTTTGAAATACAAATTTGTGAACTTCTTTGTTTTCACTAACCCCAATATTTCTAGTTGTATTTAAGTAATCCGTAAAATTACCATCTCCATTTACATCAAAAGCGTTGTTTATGATTGCTGTATATAATTTTTGTGGTTTTAAATCTGTTACCTCAACGGAATAAGAATAACTTTTAGGAACTAGTGGTTGGCCTACTTCGAAATTACAAGGAATCGATCCGTTTTCAATTAAATTTTGTAAAATTTGAATATTTAATGGTAATCTTGGATCATTATTGCCCACCCACTCTGGTTGTCCTTCACTAGTTGTAGTTTGAGGAACAACTTCAGTAGTTGTCTCAGTTATAGCTAATGGATAATTGAGTAATAACTCTGTAACTGGATCTTTTATTTGGATGTTTAATGCTCCTTTTATTTCGGTTAAACCTTTATAAGAAGACCAATTTTTGAACATATGAAAAGCTAGTGGTTTCACAAAATTCAAAGTTATTTTACATTGATTATTTTCATAATAAATAGGTTTAGCCAAAATTAAATTCCCATCGATGTTAGGATATGATTTATTATAATCTAAGTATTTTCTTAAACTTGTTAAACTGTATTTATCTGGATTGATTAATTTCCCATGTAAAGAAACTACTGCATCTTTATTTTTTCTATTAGTAATAGTTCCATTTTGATATTCATTTCCATATTTTACACCATCAGCATCATGGAAATGCCCTAAAGGTCCTGCGGTTTTAAATCCATAGTAATATTCTTTTGAACTAGTAGTAGTAGCATCATTATTAACCTCATCTTTCAGTTTAAAAGAAATATAATAATTAGTATTGGGTCTCCATATAGGTTGCACTGTATTTAAAACCGATTCAATTAAAGCTTGATTTTCTGCTTCTTGAGCCGCTTGATTTGGGATGGTTGCCTCAAATTCATATTCCAGAACTGTTTTCCAACTCACTTGTTGGAAAGAAGTAGTACAGTTTTGTTTTTTACATTTACATTTCCCTTCTTCAAGTAAAAAATTCAATAACACAGTTACTGCATTATTTAAATTTGAATAAATAGATAAAATCTCATTCTCTGAATAATTATTAGTAATGGCACTTTGTAATGAATTTAATAAAATAGAGCATGGATCATAATAGTCTTTCCTAATTAATTGATGGATATAAGCAAACTGACCCATCATATTTTTGATAAGATTCACAAAATTCCAATAACACTCCATATTCAAGTCTGCAGAACTTGTAACTACTCTTTCAAAACACCCTAAAGCAATTAAACTATCATATAATTCGCATAATAGATTATCTCTATCTTCACAATTTATTTGAACACAACCTGTTTCTAATAATTGATCCAATTGACGAATCAAATAATCATATTGAGTTCTATCGTTAGGCAATGTTACATTAACATAATCATCAGAACTCTCATAAGTATCTGTAAACAAAGCTTCTATTTCTTCTTGAATCGCTAAAATTTCATCATATTGAGGCGTAACTGGAATTATTTCAATTTTTAAAATAGGATTGTTTATATTATCAAAAACAACTTCTGTTTCTAATTCTTGTACGGTTTTGGTTTTCGTTTCAACCAATTCATATCCAATAAAACTAGAATTAGGAACTATAACCGTTTTGTAATAATTAATTACAACTAAACCTGCATAACTATTTAATTTCAAATTTACTTTTGGAGCATCTTCTGGCAACAAAATCATAAAGCCATTTAAGTTATTAAAAACTAAAGATTTTGCAAATCCAAAAGAATTTTGCACATCAGAGACTACTAAATTATTATATTGAATGGAATTTGGAATATAAGGATCCGCTCCAAATTCTCCTATAGCAGAAAAATAAGCTCCATTAATAAAATGCCCATTTTGCTGACCTGTTAGCGGATATATATGACCAATATTTTTATTCAATACGTTTGAGGAATGCCAAACATTTGAAGTATTAGCACAAAATAAATTAGAAGCAGTAATTCCATATTGTTCTGGAATAAACCAACCTGGTTCTCCTTGTTCTGTATAACTAAATGGATCACCTCCTAATATACGAATCATGTCATATTGATTTCCTGATCGTTGCCAATAACCTATTTTTTTTGAACTTGAACTTGGAACATTTGGATCCAAAGCTTCTACTGGATGATAATCTATCCAACTTGTACCGTTCCAACATTTAATCGCAATACTTTCAATGGAATATTTATGTTTTACTTGACGTAATACATGTCCACCTCGAACAGTTTTTTGAGGTGGAATTAAGTCAACAAAATTTTCTGCACCTGAAGTATGCCCACCTATTTTTGATGTAACCAAATTTGGTACAACTCCTTTACTAAATTTAATATCAATAAAAGTATCTAAAGGAATCACATCTTCTATTAAAGCAATTGTCGGCTCAGTATTAAAATATTTAATTTTAAACTCTTCATTGGTCAGCATATGAACTCCTTTAACCAAATCATTTAAAATATTTGGCGTTCCAGCAGTTCCATCAGATAAAACAGGTATTGGAGAGGTGTCTACTTCTCTATTTTTTTCCCATTTGAGTTGTAAACTTATATTAAATCTAATTTTTAAAAATCGTAACACTCTAACTCTTCCTGAGAAGCGTAATTGAGCATAAATCAAATAAGGTTTTACAGCTTCACCTGATAAATAAGCGTTTAATGAAAAACCAATGTAAAGCACTCTCCAAACATTGACCTCTATTCCTCCTCCTAAATGAATATAGCCACCAAATTGTGGTCTTTCAAAACTTATTTTTGCTCCTATTTCTACAAAAGCCCATAACCTGACTTTAATACCAAAGAAGTTCTTCTTCAGTTCATAATCCATTCTAGCTCCAAATTCTAATCCTTCAGATGCTATCATCAAATAAGAAAGCGCTCTTAGATTAACAACATCTTTAAATAATGTTGCAGTGTTTGGTTTTTCTCTTGTACCAATATTTATGTACCAATGTCTTGAATTATTTAGCGGAAATAAGGCTTCAACATTAGCATTTAACGTCAATACCTTTCCAGTTGCAGTTGGCATTTTAAAATCGGCCCCCATTCCTGCTTCAATTGTATTATCGCCCCAAGCGACCATTGCCCAAAAAGGAGGTTCTTTACTATCTGTTAAACCTAATCTTGAACTAATAAGTGATGCTCTTGCCTCAATCATAAACAAAGAAGGAATAGAAAGCAAAACCATCGCACGCATCGATAAAACAGTTCCACTATCGAAACTGGTTCCTAAAACTGCTCCTGCACCAAAAGAAAAAGGATTACTATAGCCTTCTGATTGATAAGGGCCACTAAATTTAGAAACATGAATTCCTTTTGGAGGAAATTTATAATAATCGTACCACGTTGCAGTTGGAGGTAAAGCAGGAATTGCTTTCTTCTCTGCTACATATCTAAAACCTACTAATCCTCTAAAACCATAAATGGCAAAAGAACCTAACGGAATAGGTTTTGGTAACTCTATTTCTGCATCTACAATAAAAGCTGGGAATTTTGGAGCTAGTTTCATAGCTGCTCGTCCCGTTATATTTCCTTTTTTTAATTTGAAATCTATTTCTCCTACATATTCTTGAGAAGCTCCAGGTTCTGGAATGGATAATAAACCGTGTAACGAAACTGCTTTTGTTTTTGCAGGTACTACTAAATCAATCTCTATGGTTTGAATGTGTAAAAAAGAATGTCCATTACCCCCATTTTCATCATCGTCGTTGGTATAATAATATTTTATTCCTTCTCCTCTTGCATCTAAGGCAAAAGGGTCTACACTAATGGCTCCATCAAAACCAATATAATTGTAGCTACGCAGTATTCCTTGATGCTCTCTTTGAATGGAACCCATATGAATTCCTGTAACCGAAACATTAACTGGACCTAAAGGCAAATTAATATTTACAGGTAAAAAACCATTACCTCCTACAATTTCAAATTTACCATTGCTATAAAAACGAAGCCTTGGAATTATAATTTTTTGATCTCCTAAAAGTTCGTTTATTAAACCACTTGGGAAGCTTATTTCTACTGAAGTGCCAACATAAAAATTAGTATCTTGTTTTCCTAATTCTAGGGAAAGAAAATTAAAATCTACATAATCTCCTATGCGAGCATGAACAATCCCACCATTTGCAGCAGCAGTTAAATTAAAATCACCTTCATGGTCTAAATGCCCTAAAACATCTATTTTAAAAGGTGCTCCTGGAGAAACAGGATGATCATCTGGAAATTTTAATTTTGGTATTTCTAATGCAGCTGCTATATTAGAACTGGTTACAAGATTTTGTTTGAAAGTGATGTCGAATTTACTAAAACCTATTTTGAAACCTGTAGTTTCTGATCCAATTATGAACCAGAAATAATCGTTTTCTGTTATTGGGTTACCCAAAGCTACTGCTTCCAATCCTATAATTCCTGAAATTCCACCTGTTCCTACTAACAATCTTTTCCCTGTTAGTTTTACTGTTTGCTGAATGGAATTATCCTTTGAAAACCATTTTTTTGGTAAATAAATATCAATTTTATCACTGTAGAACCCCATAAAATCATCTGGTCTTCCATCCGCTTCAGCTTCTATGATATTATTTTCTTTACTTAGGTCTAATTTAAGATTTTGAATATTGATAATTAATCCAGTATTTCCTATTTGAGCTGGAACAATGGTGTTTAAAACTAATTCCATATTGTAACCAAATCCCTTTTCAGTATCGGCATAGAATAAGGCTTCTACAAAAGTAAAAAGCACTTTTGGATACCCATTTGCATCTGCTGGTATTACAGACAGTCCTCTCGTGCTATTTGGGCTTGCAACATCACTTGGATTATATGGATTTACACCATTTTCATCATATACTGGTTGTAGTAAACTTCTTGGAAATTCTACTCCTGCTATAAGTGTTAGTGTTGCTCTAAATTTTGGTATTAAAATATCTTTAATAAACGCGTCTAAATCATCAGGTATAAAGCTTTTAAAAAAAAGTTTAACTCTACTTAATGTAGTATTTAAATCATCATCTAGTAGATAAACACCAAAAGCGGTTAAAGAAGCATATTGATTGCCTCCTTGAGTATATATTTCTTGAACAATTTCTGTGAGAGTTGTATTATTGGTTGGTGGTGATAAAACAATAGTTGTTTCTGCATTTATATCTATTACAAACTGTTGCAAAGGTGTAATATTTGCATCTGATGGAGTAACAAATAAATTTATAAAGTTTGCTAGTACTTGTTCTTCTGATATATTTAGAACTAACAATGCCATTTCAAATAACTCTTGGGGAGCGAATGAAAAGGAGTCAATATTAAAAGAGCGTAAATAACCTAATACTTTCCATTGATACTCCACTGTAATAGGGAAAGAAGAAATGCTAAAATCATTTCCAGTTACATCTGGATTCAATACTAATGAAATTCCTGAACCTGGTAATTCTATAGCTAATCTTTTTGGAGAAACAATATTCAAGCTATAAAACGCAGCATCTCCTCTAGGACTTTTAGTATATTGTAAATCTTTATAGTGAATTTTACCTAGCAAACCCACTAAACCTTCTTTTATGAAACCTAATATTTCTGGAATATCTTCTTCATTCAAAATTGTGGATAAAGTAGGATAATATCTTTTTGTTACGGCAACAGAAGGTGTTTGTGTATTTGGCATATTTCGAAAATTAATTGCTTCTAGAATCTTAATAGTGTTCATTTTGTAAAAACCACATGAATATCATGTTAAGATTCATTTGTAAATTTAACGCCAAATTCATTGCCAGTCAATCCGTATTTACACGGAATTTTACATTGCGTGTAAACACGTAATATTTATATAAAACACTCTTTTTATGGTGAATTACTATTCTTTTAAATAGATGAAATACTACTAAACAAAAACCGCAAAGCCAAAAGAGATTTGCGGTTTAGTATTGTTTTAAAGTTATAAACTTAGTTTTTTAGAATTTCCCTTAAAATTTTCGCAATATTATTAGCATCATCCTTACCTCTGTGATGAGTACCTTCTAATGGAATTCCTAATTCTTGAAGTGAGCCGTCCATACCTAATTCATGAGGTAATTTTTGTTTTAAAGCAAAAAGCGTTTTTACATTAATATGTGATGGACTAAATGGATAACCTTTGCCTAAATCGGTACATTGTCTTTGAAATTGTTTCAGATCATACGCGCCATAACTTGCCCACGCTCTGCTTTGAGTATCATATTCTTTTTTAAGAATGCGAAGTGCTTCTTGAAAAGTGACTCCTTCTTTTTCTATCATTTCTGATGTTATTGTTGTAAGTTGTGTACAAAATGAACTTATAACTGAACGTTCTGGTTTAACAAAAATACCTCTGTTATTTGTTATCTCTCCAGTATTTATATCTAACAAACATACCCCTATTTCAATAATATCATTATCCATTCCTTCTGGGTTTTTACCTTCCCAACAGGTGGCTTCTATATCTACTACTACTATTTTATCTAATAATTTTGCCATGATTTATAATTGCATTGGAGGAACCAGAGGTTCTGGATTTGTAAAATATGCTAAAATTTCTGGTGTCATAAAAGGTAATCTTTCATAATATGTGCCGTAAAATAAATTTATATTAGTAAAATTTCCTTCTGCAACATTATGAGAAACGTTAATCGTTAAATTCCCGTTTTCAAAATCAAAAAATATTTCATCGTCTTCTTCATAAACAAAATCCAACTCTTCTTCAACATTTACCACATGTTTACCTTCTAAATAATAAACTTTACGAATACTAACCGAACTTTCTTCAGATTTATAGGCAACACATCTGTTATTAATATCTATAACTTCTGTTAATATTAAAGGACCTAAAACTCCATTTTTATATTCATAAAATTTCCAAACTTTATAACCGTTTATTATTTCTAAATCTTTTGCAATAGTATAAGTTAAATTATTGTCTAGTTTACTGAGTTCAGTATTTAAATCTTCATCAGGATATATATATATATCTATATTTTGAACTTCTTTGTCCCAATAATTTATGGATTTTTTAATACGATTATTCTCAAAAGCAATTTCTTTATAATCATCTAATTGACTTGCTTGTTGAGGCGTAATTAAAATTCCGTCAGTATTTTTAAATTCTTTATATGTACTCATTTTCTTTTGTGTATAAATTAGTTAATATTTTAAAGACATTACTGGATCAACATCATAAGGAGATCCTTTGATAATAATTGAAAATCCAATTTCAGTTTCATCAGCACTGTTTTTTATATAAAAAATATGCGTTCCATCGTCTCTTTTTACGGCTTGTTTTAAATCATCTAAAAATCCATCTGGTTTAATATAATCTTTCCTAATCATTCCTTTTTTTATTCCTTTTTTTACATTAATTAAAATTGTATTAACTTCTTTTTCAATGTTTTTGGAATTCCATGTAGGATTTTCTAATCTTAACTGCTTTCTATAATCTCTTTCAAGACCTTTTAAATAAATATTGGCTTGATGTTTCGATATATATATTCTACCATCAAAATCATCTGGTTTAATGATATTACCATCTCTTGTTAAAACTGGAACATCATTTACATTAGGATCTAAATCATGTGATTTAAATTGTACCGAACCTTGAACTTCATACTTTGCATTAGAAATCCCTCTTTTTTTACAAAAATCATCTAAAAAAACTTTTGCTTTCTGCGAGAATAATTTATAATCCTGCAAATTGTAAAAACCTGTTACGAATCCTCTTTTTAAAATTACATTTGCGTAGTAATTAATAATAATTCTTGATTCAGTAAAAGTATAACCTTTAATAATTTTACCCACAAGCTGTCCAGTAACTGGGTCTATTATTTTTTGATCAACTCTACATGCAAATATAACAAAGTCTTCTATTATTTTTTGATCATTTATTCCATTTTGAATAAAATCTTGTATAATTATTTTTAAATTATTTTCATCAAAATTTAAATTAAAAAACTTCTTATTAAATACACCATTACCATTACTAATTCGATTTAAAATCTTCGGTTGGATTTTATCATAAATTTTATCAATCTTAATTAAAAGATCAGCGGCAGCATTTAAGTATTTGGCTTTACCAGTTTCTGTCATTACTTCTGCTACTTCATCTAAATTAGTAGCATTAGGTGATACATTTTCAAGCCTATTTTGTAAATTATTTTTTATAGCGACTTCATCAACACCTCCGCCAGCATTTTTAATAACTCTTGCGGCTTGCTTCTTTAATGCTAAACTAGTAATTGTATCGCCCACAGTAATCGATAGAGTGGCAAATTGAAAAACAGTGATGAAAGTCTTCATACTTTTACAAAACCTGTAATTTTCCCAAGCTTCAATATCATCAGGATTGGTACTATCTTCTGGTACATTTGGTGGGTCACAAGAGACAAAGTTTGCAAAAAAACCTATTACTCCAGACGAAAACTCAATTCCACCAAAAACCACTCGCAATCCTTGCTTAGTAAATAAACCAATTTGCCCTTCAGCTAAAGCTGCCCAACGTAAGTGTTTCAACTTGGTTAAATTACCTATTCCTGAAAAAGTTAATATGCCATCAATTAAATAACCAAGCATGTTTTCAGCATCACTCTGATCTCCTGCATCATCTATATATTTCAAAACAAAAACAGGAATTAATGAATTGATTGCTTGACCATTTATTATTTGAGTTTCATTTGTTGACGTTGTTAATAAAGGTGATTTTGTATCAATATCAGTATTAACAATTGTTACAGGTTGGTATAGATCATAAACACCATAAATTAGATTACTATAAGTTCTATAATTTGAATTCCAATCATTATTATAATTTGTATCCGTTGGTTTATTCTGGGTGGCAATTATTTTTTTTCCTTCAAAATTAAAATTAAAATTATCATTAAAAATACCAAATAGCTTATGAGATTCATAGGGCAACACGATTGGTGAAGCATTCTCGTATTTTTGCTTGTATAATGTAAATTCTTGAACATCTCCTATAGTTAAACTTTCTGTTACCTTATAAGTTTCATAACCTATTTCGCTTGTGTAATAAAACAAACAGCCTATATTACCTAAATCATCATCATCAATATAAAATTTAGCTATTGAATTTTCTGAATCGTCTAATATTTTAAACCCTAATGTTCCAGGTTTTATTTCATCATTTTCATTATAAGGATTAAATCTACTAAATTGCCACAAAAAATAGAGTCCTTGAACAAAAGCTCCTCTAGTATTATTGGGCTTGTAATTAGTTTCAAAAACCCAATTTGTTATTCCTACTATACCTTCTGTTATATTATAGGATTGATTTAAATTTTTATATATTACCTCATAAAGAGTTATTGATTCTTTAAATATTATTCCATCTTTTTTATCTTTTAGTAACTCTTGAAGAAAATAATCGACAGCTGATTCACCACTTTGGTCAACTTGAAGGTCATTAGAACCAAATGAATAGGTAAGATTCACTATAAAGTTTTGAATAGCAGTTTCTGACAAATAACCTCTTTTGCCATTAGTATCATAAAAAGCACTGTTATGTTCAATTATATCATCTACAATTAAAAATTCATCTGCAATAAAATGGAGCATCTCAATTTTTTTATTTACATCAATTTGTTGTAGAGTTATTGGATGTAATGATGAAGCCAAAGCAATAGCCTTAATTATATCAGAACCGTCACTAATATAATTTAGATAATTTGATACTGAACTATAATAATTCTTTAAATCAGCATAATAGCCCGTATAATAATTCCTTATGGCTTGATAATCGGTAGGATTTATAATTAATGAAAGTTCCCATTTATCTTTTTGATGTTGCTTTAAACTGTCATCAAAATCCGTAGAACTAAAGGCTTCATAAATCTCTTCATCAATATTATTAATCATTTGGGTTATATTTGCAATAGTATTAATTAATTCAAAATCATCTATATTAGAATTAATAATGTTGTTTACAAAAAAATTATAAGCAGTTAATGTAATTGCTCCCGTTTGAGTTATAGAATTGAAATTACAAAAGGAATTTGAAGGATTTATTGCGAAAATAGCAATATTAATTTCATCATTAGTGAAAAAATGACTTTCAGAATACAACAGTTTGTATTCATTCCAACAATAAGTGTTATTTGAAATCAAGTCTTGGCCCACATAAGAAACAACTCTTTTTTTTAAGACAATTTCATCTCCATAATTTGCATAATCCCAATCTTTAAACTTAATGATTTTTGATTTGTCTTTAATAATTTCCGCTTTATAATCTAAATATTTTTCTTTTTCGTAATATCCTTCTTCAATTCCATCAAAATCGACAAAATGATGAAAAACTATATTTGTATCTTTTGTTTTAAAAGATGCTAAATGACCAGATGAATAAAAATGTAATTGGACAATATTTTCTGTTGTTACAACATCTCCATTTTTTAAAATTGTAGCTTGTTTCATAAGTTTTATATTAAATCTAAAGAGATATTTTTATTTTTAGTAAATGGTATACTTTCACTATACTTTTTTGATGCATATATCCTATCATCAACACTATATAATCTAACATCTTCATTTAAACAAAACAAAAACAATTCACCTGTAGCATTTTCAGCTATCACATCCAAAGTGTATGATTTGTATTGAACATCTTCTATCGAAAGGAAATAATCTTCCTCATTTTCTAATAGGTTTCTAAAATAAATTTTAGGATTTATTAAATTGTTAGACCCAATTATAGCAATTAATTGTTGGTATTCCTCTTTCGTTATACCTAAAATCTTTTTTGCTGGTAGTTTTCCTTGTTCTTGTTCTAAGATTACTCCTGTAATTGTACTTCCTGAATCGGTAAATAATACAGTTGAAAATGAAAAAGGTTTTTTAGGCTGGTAATAATTATTTTGCTCTTTACTATAACTAATCGTTTTTGCTGTATTTCCTTCTTTTAAAGACGTATTGTTTTTAATATAAGTACTTTCGTCAAAATCAGAATCTACTAACAACGTTTCAAAAGTTACCCTTTGCAAATCGCTATCTTCATCAATTTTAATAAAATCTTCTATTTTTTTTACTTTTACAGCCGCTACATCAGTTTTTTTAAGCGCATTAGGAAAATGAATAAGTTGCAATTCTTCTTCTATTACTGAAGGTAATTCGTTTTCATTTTTAGTAGCTATGAATGACTTAGCATTTAATAATCCAAAAATGTCGTCTATGTCTTTTAAATAAAAGATAGACGGCACAATAGGATCCGCATTAGGATCTATGGGTGGAGCAATGTATTCAGAAACGGTTAATTGTTTACCTTCATAAATGAGTTGTACTATAGATGCTATAACTTCTGTACCTGATTTTTCAAATTGAAAACCAATAGTTTGGGTATAATTATAATCGATTGTTATAGAAGGGTCTTCAGAAGCTGGCTGCAACAAGTTTGTATTTCTTACAAAGTTGTTTTCATGACTAGTTTGTAGGTTGCCCAACTTTACATATAAAGTGGCTTCACTGTAATTGTCAGTAGTAAGTTGTATATAAAGGTTTTCATTATTAGCTACTTTATGTATAGGCCAACTTGCATGACCAAAGATGGTTTCTGTTCCATTAGCTAAAGTAGTGCCAATTTTTATATTGTTTGCATTGTCTTCAGAATACTTATAATTTTCATAAAAGTTATAACTTCTTTGTCGGTTTGCTTGCAAATAAATGTATTGTGTATTTTTAGTATAAAAACTTGTGAGTAAACCAAAGATAGTGTCTTTAGTGGTTAAAGGTGTTGCCGTTTCATCTACATATATTTTTCCACTTCCGTTAGCATGTAAACCATAGAATGCTACTATATCAATAAATTTTGTACAAACTTCTTTGAGTAATTTTTCTTGAAAAGGAGTTGTAGCGCTGGCAAGATCTAGCATAAAATCTGTAGCTCTTGCATAGTTTAAATCGAATTTAAAAGGAGTTGGATCGTTTTCAATGTAATATTCTCCAGAATTAAGAACAATATCAATTCCTAATTCTCCTGTAATATCTCCTAAATACATGCCTCTTTTTACCATAGGTAACTCAAAGGCTTTTTCTTTTGGTTCAGTAGCTTCTCCAGTTACAGTATCTACTAATGTTTCAGATAATTTGTAAAAAAAAGTGTCTATTAAAACAGATAAATCGGTTTGAGGGTTTGTTGTTGTGGGAAAACCTATAAAATTAGCCGCAAAAGTAGGCTTGGGTTGGTTTGTATTTTCAGTACTATAAAACTGATTGAATTCTTTCCAAATGTGTTTTATAAATTCTGTACCATTATTTTCATCTCCTACAATCACATCATTGGCAACAAAATCACTCTTATTTAGTCCTCTATATATGATATATTTAATTCCTAAATCTTTAATAGGTTGGGCAAAAGGCTTTAGAATAAGATTCACTTTGCTCGTATTTCCTATTTGTGGTTGTACCAAAACCTGACCTTGGCACAAAGCATATACTTTCTTGCTTCCCGTAAAAGTAATTTTTGAAGTAGTTCGAAATTGTGTTGGATTAACCGCTCCAAAACTGTTACTTTCAGAAATTGTTATGGCTCCAGAAGTGGTTTGCAAAACAAAATGTGAAACGGGTTGAATCACAGCTCTTACATTGGTTCCTTGATTGGAAGTGGTTAAATTTTGCCCTTGTGTATTGGAAATTACTTCTGCCATGAATTGAATTTTAAAGATTAGTAAATTTAACTTCTATTATGATTCCTGTCAATCCGTATTTACACGGAATTTTGCGTTACGTGTAAACACGTAATACATAAAAATAAAGCATAAAAAAACCACCAAAAAGGTGGTTTAAAATAAGAAAAAACATTTAATGGAATTTACATTTTAGTTTTAATGCTTTGTGAAAAATTTAGAGTAATATAAGTTGCTCTTATAATTTATAGATTTGACTTTAATCGCTTATCAAATAAAATAGTTATATAATCGTTACCTTTTTATTAGTAGCTATATAATCTTTAAATAGTAATTAAACCATTTTTAATTGCAAAGATAATGACACCAATGAAATTTTTAGCACCTACTTTAGTCATTATTCTTTTTCTATGTGACTCAATCGTTCTATAATTCAAGCATAATTTGTCTGCAATTTCACCAGTATTATATTCCTTACTAATTAAATCTACAATTTCAATCTCTCTTTCTGAAAGTATTTTTTCTCTACTTTTCTTTAAGTGATTAATATTTAACATTTCTCCTTTAATTACCATTGCCTCTCTTATAACATTAGAAAATTTCATATCAAAATAAAAATCTTCATTGTAAACTCTATTTATAGCAAGATGTAAAGATGTAAAATCTGTATCCTTTGTAAGGTAACCATTAGCTCCTGCTAAAAAGACTTTTTTTATACTTTCTTTTGTTTCACGCTGTGATAAAATAATAATTTTAATTTGAGAATATTTTTCTTTGAGCTTTATACTAGTTTCATATCCATCCATTGTAGGCATTTGTAAATCTAACAATACCACATCAGGGTGTATTGCATCCGTTGCCAAAATTTTTAAAAACTCTAATCCGTTAGCTGCCTGAGTAATTACTTCAAAATCCTTACTTACTTCTAATAGATTTTTAAGTCCTTGTCTAACTATTTGATGATCGTCTACGATTGCAATTTTAATCATGAGAGGCTATTTGGTTTAATATTGAAGTAATTTTTAGTACACTATATAAAAATTTATTGTAATGAATTTTATTGCAATTTTCGTACCTTTATTTAATTTAGTAGGTAAAAAAATCAGTTTTTTCAAGCGACTATAAAAAGTGTTTGAATAAGTTTATTTTTTTATGTATGCTTAGTTTGAAAAAAAATTGCGATACTTTTTTCATGGAAAAAACAACTTATTTATTAATATGACTCTTCCAAAACTATATATTTTATAATTAAAAATCAATGAGTATTTATACCTAATTTGATATTTATATTTAAAAAAAATTAATCTTTATTTCCTCTTTTAATTATAAAATTGTACATTGAAGAACAACCATTAACTAAAATTATCTAAAGTAATAGCGTTAATCTTTAAAGCAAACAAGATGACTCCAATAAAATTTTTGGCACGGGTTTTTTCCATTATACGCTTTCTATGATTTTCAACCGTTCGAGTACTAATACACAACTTATTTGCTATTTCCTTACTACTCATTTCAACACAAGCCATATTAATAATTTCAATCTCTCTATCAGACAAATAAATTGATTCCGAGAAATCTAATGTATAACCCTCTCTTCTTTCCCATAAAATTGCATCTTTAATAACAATCCCTAATTCATCATCAAAATAATAATCATTTTCCATTATGTTTTCAATAGCATTTTCTAAAAGATTTGGAGAAGAATTTTTACTAAAAAATCCGTTCGCACCACATGTCATAACATGATGTGTCACTTCTTTTGAATTGAGTTGTGAAACAATCAAAATTTTAATTTCTGGTTGTATACTTTTCAATATTTTACACAACTCAAAGCCATTTATTATAGGCATTTGAATATCTAACAAAATAATATCTACATCATTCTCTTTTATATATTCTAAAAATGCTAGCCCATCGTTTGTATCATAAACAACATTGAAATTCGTTGAAAAAGACAATAGTGTAGACAAACTTTTTCTAAAAAGTTCATGATCATCAATTAAAGCAATTTTAATCATAATATTAAGTAAATAAAAATCTTGGTCAATAACTCTTAATCTCCCTATACTTATCTTTATTAAATATTATCATACAAACCTAATCCAATAAGAAAACTAAATTAATAGTATTAAAATGTATTATATTTTTTACCGTAATCTAATAAATTAGAAAAGATCAACTCGTTTATAAAAAGAGTTTAATCTTAAAAATAAAACGCTTAGTCTAGGAATATATTATACTTTAAAATGTTAAAGAGACAAAGCAATTTATGATAAAAAACCTAAAAACACTCTATTTTAACTTATATTAACATCCACATTAAAATAAAGTTTTTGTTAGCCTCCAATTGACATCATTTGTGACTTTTTTAACTATATTGAGTAAAAATACTCATTGCACAAAACTTTAGTTAAGTATAATTTCATAAAAATAGGATAGCTTAAAAAAGCAGTTTTTAACTTGTAAAATTGTGTTTTTAGAAAAGTAGTTGCTTTTACTTTCTTTACAGATAGAACTTGGGCGATTACTCTTTATTTTTTTCATACTAAGAAAGTTAATCAATGTACCTAATACAGGTTCTACTATTTTACTTTAAAATCTTGACATTTTCTTAGCATAGTAAGTAAGCTTTTAATCCATCCGATCATAATACTCTTTTCACTATATAAGTTAAATGCTACTAAATTATATCCAATCAAAAACTGTGACAAAGCAATTAACTTAAAATAATTTTGTCACAAAACTGTGACAATTCATGTTCATCAAAATAATTTTGTCACAGTTTTGTGACAAAACAAAAAAAATAAAAAAGAATTGTCACAACTTTTCTAAAAATAAAATTATCTGCCAACAAACGTTACGATTGCTAGTTTTTACTTGTATTTTTGAATTTTACTTCGTCTGTCTGTTTTACTTAGGATTCCGAAAATTCTACAAGGAATTTTATACTTCTAATCTTTTGCTATAAATTCATGCAACAACTATAAGCCAAATATTATAAACGAATATTAACACACATACAACTTACTCCTTTTCAAAAGCTATAAAGACTAAAACGAAGAATCATATTTATTTTGGAAAAATCATCATATTAAAACTCTAACAAAGAACATTTTCAATTCTTTTTTTGATTTCTATAAGCTTTAAGACTTATCGTGTTATGTCTTTTGAAAAATTTATTAATATGACTTTCATCTGAAAAACCAAATTCATCTGCAATCTCATGAATCCTTTTATCACTAAAATGCAATCGATGTTCTATTAGTCGAATTCTATAGGAAGAAATATAGTGCTGAATAGTTTCACCACATTGTTTACGGAAATAACTTCCGAGATAAGTGGGTGACAATCCAAATTTTTCAGCTATTATAGGAATCTTTAAAAGTTCTGGGCGACGTATATACTCTTGAATATAATCTAAAATATTTAAAATTCGCATATCTACATTTGGAGAAATATTTTGAGGTTTAATAATTGCTATATTTCTTGCTGCAAGTACAATAACTGCGTTTACCAAATGCCGTTTTAAGTCTTCATTATAAATTGCATTATGCGCAATAGTCCAGTGTAAATATTGCATTAACTTATTAACCATTTGTTTATCATCATGGTTAACTAAAATAGAACCTGATAAATGAGATGCATAATACAACAAACATTCAATATGGTCTATACTCTTCCACTGATATTCTTTAATATAATTTTCACCAAAACGAATTACTATAAACTCACACATCCCATCCAAGTTAAATTCGTGACAATCATTGGGCGTAGTTAAAAATAAATCCTCAGAAGCATAAATCACTTTATTTCCATTTACAGAATAGCTTCCAGAACCAGATATGACATAAACCAATTCAAAAAAATTAAACTGTCTATCTCGTAATGGACATTCATCTACTCTTTCATAAAATACCTCAAGCGATTGATACAAATTTTCTCTCATACTGCAAAAATACCTAAACACCCTTTAATTGTACCTGTTTTTTAGTTTTTTATCAGTCTATTTTTGCTAAATAAAATTATAAAACTATGCAACAACTAATCGAAAATATAGATAAAGAGCTATGGGAAGCTGTTACAAATAGTCCTTTTAATAATATTGATTATGAAAACTTATTAGCAAATGATCCTGTGAAAATAAGGAAAGAAGAAATGGATTCATCATTAATAGACGAATCACTTAATATTCCACAGCAACTTGACGTTGAAAACATTTATATTCCTTCTTCTGATAAGTCAAGAAAAATCAGATTAAGAATATACAAACCCAAAGAGAAAAGAAAATTACCCATATTACTTTATTTTCATGGAGGTGCATTTATCTATGGAACTCCTGAACAATATGACTTTATATTTTTCAAACTATCATTAGACATTAACACTTTAATCGTTTCTGTAGACTATCGACTGGCTCCTGAGCATCCTTTTCCTGCAGCAATGGAAGATGGATATGATGCACTTTTATGGCTATCGGAATATGGAAACAATTTAAGCGGAAATAAAAACAATATACTAATAGGCGGAAGCAGTGCAGGAGCCACAATTGCAAGTTCTATTAGTCATTTAGCAAGAGACAATCAAAACGTTAAAATACAGCATCAATATTTATTATATCCACCTGTGGATAATCGCTTAAAAACCTCATCTATGAAAGAATTAGCAAATGCTCCTATGCAAACCAGAACAAGTGCAAAATGGATGTGGAAACATTACCTAAAACAAAATATAAAAAAACCTCTAAAATATGCTGTTCCGTTATTAGAAAAAAACTTTACAAACTTACCTCCTGCAACTATTGTAGTTTGCGAATTTGATCCACTTAAAGATGAAGGAAAGGATTATGCTTTAAAATTGCAAGAAGCAGGTGTTTCAATTAATCTATTAGAAATAAAAGGAGCCGTACATGCTTTTGATTTTTTTTCTTGTAAATTATCAAATGACTTTTATAAAAAACAAGTTGAGTTATTCAATACAATTTTAAATGAAACAAATTATTAATACAAACCATATCCAAGGAATTAAACAGACCTAAAAATTACTTTAAAGTAACAGAAAAAAGAGCTTAAAAACCTCTCTTAAATTAAAAGTTTCGATTCTCCAACTTTCAATATCTCTCTAATGCGATGTTTCAAACTTTCGGGTTCAATAATTGTAGCATAATCACAAAACATAAGATACCATCTTGGAAAACCATTTTCCAAATCTGAAGTCATAAAAGTCATTTCTACATTATTCCCTTTAATCTTTTCTGAAATAAAACCATAATGCTTTCTACTTCCATTTATATATCGTGCTACACTTTTATCTACTAAAACAACAACCTTCGTATTCTCACACGTTTCCTTTTTCTGTCTATGCTCGTCAATAGTACCATGCTCCATAGTAAATTGAGTATGAGTTCTATTAATCTGCAACATTCTATCTGTTCTAAATTGTCTGTAATCATTTCTAAAAAGACAATAGCCTAGTACATACCAAAAACCATTTTCATGAAACAATCCAACAGGTTCAATTTTTCTCTCAGAAGGCATTTCACTATTCAAAGAATGATATTTTAAAAAGACTTGTTTTTTCTCCGCTATACTCTCAAAAAGAATTTCTAAAGCATTTGGTAAATCTTTATTAAAAAGTTCTTGAGACGGATCAACCATTATTTGCGATTCTAATGCTGAAATCCAATCTTTCTCACTTCCTCTCAACACTGATTTTACTTTATACATAGCAGATTCATGATAACTACCTAAAGATTTATCTACAAATTTTTGCATAAATTTCTCTGCTGCAACAAAACTTCCAGCTTCCTCACGAGTAAACATCACTGGAGGTAATCGATAACCATCCATAATAGAATAGCCTACTCCAGCTTCACTAACAATAGGTACTCCAGAAGCTTCTAATGTTCTTACATCTCTATAAATAGTACGCAAACTTACCTGAAATCGATCAGCTAATTCTTGCGCTTTAACAATTCGTTTCGACTGTAATTGTACCAAAATTGCTACAATACGATCAAAACGCTTTACTGAATCTAAACTCATAATGGCATAACATATCTCCCAAAGATAGGATTTAAAATAAAAGTATAAATCAAATTTTGACTTCAATTTATTCATAATATCCAATATTAGTGATGAAATAAATATAGAACAAAGTAAAGCATTGAATATGACAACCCTATGTCAACAATAAAATCCTTTCTAATATACACTTCTATTTTTTTTAAACATAAAACAATGATTTACAAAGAATTACAAATAAAAAATAAAATATTTTTCACTGTTGACAAAGGGCTGTCACTTACCCATCCTAATTTTGTATTAGAATTAAAAATCAAAAAATTATGGACACTACATTAAACAAAAGCATGAAATCACATGAAGTAATTACGCCAACAGATTTAATTAATCACTGGCAAGGACACAGAGGCTTAACGAGAAGAACTATTGAAGCTTTTCCTGAAGAAGCTTTTTTTAAACACACTATAGGTGGAATGAGACCATTCTCTGAAATGATTATGGAACTTCTAGGTATTGCCGGACCAGGTATCAAAGAAATCGCTACAGGAAAATCAGCTCCTCTTAATGAACATTTTGAACATGGCAACAAAAAAGCTAAAATACTTGAATTATGGGATGAAGCAACAAAAGAAATTGACACATATTGGGCTCAAATTAAACCAGAACAGTTTCAACAAAATATAAAAATATTTGGACAATATGAAGGAACTGTATATTCTTCAATATTCTATTTTATAGACAATGAAATACACCACAGAGGACAAGGTTATGTCTATTTACGCTCATTAGGCATTGAACCACCTGCATTTTACGAACGCTAACAAATTATAAACATCATGAAAACAGTTTTAGTATTTAAAACTTCTATTTCTAAAAAAAGTCATATTAAAACAGTAAAACCATTTTTAAATAATCTAATTACTAAAAATGAATATTGGAATTTTGATTTGGAGGATTGTGACAACATCCTCCGAGTTGAAACCCAAGAACTAAAAGCAGACTCAATATGCAAAATATTAAACAACCAAGGTTTTTATTGTGAAGAATTGTATTAAATTTAATCTTGAAAAAAGTGATTAATAATAAACCTATTGTTGTCTGTTTTGATTCAGTATTAATTGTTATTATTAGCCTTAATTAATAATCGCTTTAGATTGTAATGATTGCTACAATGTCTATATGTATAGCTGAAACAAACGAAATATTGACCCCTGAAACACCTATTGGAAGTATAGCTCAAGTAGTGATTTTGATTTGCACAATTTAAATAATAATAACAATATCTATTTTGCAAAAAGTGAGTCATTCACCTGATGCCTAATTACCTTAAACTTCAAAAAATATCATTTAAAGCCTAAATAAACGACAAGCAAAAAGAAGATAGTTAACCAAAAAATAATAGAAAGAAAACTATGTCACATTTCCTATTGCAAAATTGTCTAATGATAAAATGAAATAATGGATGATATAGAAACACTTACTAAAAAATTGTTTCCTTATGCGTATAACATCTTGGGGAATATCGCAGATAGCCAAGATGTAATTCAGGATGTTTTGATAAAATTCAACGAAAAGGAAACAAGTTCAATTTCAAATCATAATGCCTATTTGATTAAATCGGTTATTAATCAGGCTATAAACCTGAAAAAGAAAAACGACAGAGAAAGAAATCAACGAATCTCACTTCCCGAACCCATTATAACCAATCAAGGAGAAAGCAAAATTGAAATTGAGGAAATTCTCAACTATTCAATGCTTGTTTTGCTCGAAGTATTAAACACCAAGGAAAGAGCTGTTTTTTTACTAAAGGAAGCATTTGATTACGACCACGAAGAAATTGCAAACATCTTGTCCGTATCCGTAGAAAACTCAAGAAAACTGCTATCCAGAGCTAAAAAAAAATTAAAACAAAATAAGCCCAATGTTGTAACAACCACTTCAAGAGATAGAATATACTTAGGAAAATATATAGAAGCGATACGAAACAGAGATGTCATAACCTTGGAGCAAATGCTTTCGGAAGAAGTGAAGGTTTTGGCAGATGGTGGAACCAAAGTGAATGTAGTTGCTCAACTGACCTCGGGTATAAACGATACTATAAAGCTAATAACGTATGTTTTTGAACACTACCAAAAAGATTTTAGAATAGAGATTGATAAAATTAATCATCAACCAGCACTTTTATTCTATGATGATACACTATTAATGAATTGTCAGGTCTTTGAGTTAAATAAAGACGGAAAAATAATCAACATTTTTTCGGTCGTTGATCCTGATAAATTACTGCCAAATTGATTTTTTCTCCTGAATGCAAAAAATAATTTACTACTACTCTCTTAGGTTTACCAAATGCGATTACTACTAATATGCCAATTCTTTTTTTTTTGAGAAAGCCATTTGAAACATGCCTGATTTCTTCCTAATTAAAGTATAGAACAAACCATCGAAAAAGAAATATATCTTACTATACTGTCACGTTTCAGTCCATGATTTTGTCTTATAACAAAACATATAATATGAAACCAAGAATATCAGTATTAACATCAGGAGTTTCAGATTTAGAAAAGTCAGTTGAATTTTATCGCGACAGACTTGGATTAACAACAAAAGGGATTATAGGAACAGAATTTGAAAATGGAGCTGTCGCATTTTTTGACATGCATAGTGGTTTAAAATTAGCACTTTGGTCAAGAAAAAGCATGGAAAACGACACAGGTATTCCTCAACAAAATCCTTCTGCTTTGGAATTTACCTTAGGACATAACGTAGTGAGTAAAGATGAAGTGGATACGATAATGGAACTTGCTGAAAAGGCAGGAGCAAAAATCATTAAACCTGCTTCAAATACTTTTTGAGGTGGTTACGCAGGTTATTTCCAAGATATTGACGGACATCTTTGGGAAATTGTCTACAATACTAAACTTATGCCCGAAGATTAATAAAGAAATACAATAATTTTAAATAAGTAACTCATGGAACAAATTAAAAACGCTATCGAAACTTTTGTAAGAGGCGGCGACAACAACGATGTAACACTTCTAGACCAAATATTGCATCCAAATTACCAAAACATTCAAGATGGACATTTTGAGCAAACAGGAATTTTTGTTTTTTCAAAAGAACAATACATTGATTTGGTTAGAACTAAAAAATTCGGTGGTCATCCTCGAACAATCAAGTACGAAGATATTCATCAAATAGAAAATATCGCCTTTGCAAAGACAGTGCTGGAAAGCGACCAATTAAAATTCAATTCAACCATAGTTTGTGTGTTTGAAAATGGTCAATGGCAAGTTATCAGCAACATTCCAAAAATCGTTGTAACTGATTAAGCCCAAAATAATAGATTATAATGAAAAAACAAATCATAAAATTGTTTTTTCATTATAATCCTTGCTTTCATCTCAGATCTTTTATGTGCACAAACATCTGTTAAAAAACTTCCAGAAAACCTTCCTGTAATTATAGAAGTGCTGGTAGGCAACGACGGTTATGCTTCACAAATGATTATTAATAAAGCATTAAGTGATATTCCTAAATTAAGTTTTTTAGCGTGACCAATATTTCTTCTAGTTGGAACAAAAAGTTGTCTCAAGATGCAATGAATCAAATAAATCTGAAATATGACTTTCTTAAAGGAATGAGTGTTTTTGGTGGAGTTCACTACACTCCAGTAAAGGGTTTAGTTATAAAAACTATAGTTTTGGATTAGGGGCTAATTGGGATGCTTTTGGTGCAGAAAAAATAAGATTGTTAAAATTATTGATGAGAGTTAAACCATATCTAACCCATAAATCTTTTGAAAACTTTTTAATCGTATATATTGTTACCGACAGTAACTCCATTGGCTATTACTTTTATTTCTTCCTTTATATCCATTCCAATTTTTCAACAGTTTGAGGAACCTTTATTTCTCCTGTATGCTGTGTGGTTTTGGGCTCGATAAGCATTACCATAACTTCTTCTCCTTTTGTCCAAGGCCTGTGTTCTTCTCCTTTTGGTATTATCAATATTTCTCCAGGTCTAGTTGATATTGTTTTTCCATCTTTAAAGTCCATCATTAATGTGCCACTAACTACCACAAACATTTCATCCTCATCCTGATGGCTGTGCCAGACAAAGTCATTCTTAAGTTTACAGAGCTTAACATATTGTCCGTTGAGTTCACCAATTATATGTGGTGTCCATAACTTTTCAAACAATGAAAATTTTTCCAAAATGTTGATAGAATTGATCTCTTGCATATTTCTTTGATTTTAAATGTTTTTTGATGTCGCTCTATAATGATCAATAGGGTTTTACTTAATACTATTGACCTGTTCAAATAAATCTGTTATAACATGTTGTTTCGAATCCGGAGCTACTTCACGAAAATACTTAATTAAGTCCACGGTAGTTGCATAGCGATTTGGTTTTTGGGAATTATTGAAAGAATGCCAATCATTGAGAAAATGCCTTAACGCCTTGTTTATATTTTCTTTGCCAATTTGTTTCTGCAATTCATACATAGAGAGTGCTCCTTTGTTGTAGTAGATATGTTCTTCATTTTCAACCAACGCCAGTGGCAGTTCCTTCTTGCTAGATTTTAAATTAGCTTCTGTGTATTCATCCAATTGGAGCTTTAAAAATTGCTGCACTTTTTCATCTGAGTATTTTTCTTTAAGTACCATTATGGCAGCATACTGCGACAGTGTTTCCAAAATCATGTTTTGTCCCTGTACGTTTGCAGCTTCCAGTTGCAAGCCCCACCATTGGTGAGCCACTTCATGAGCAGTAATATAAAATGCCATATCTACATCTTTTTTATCATCAATGTCCATAACAAAACCAATCGCTTCTGAAAAAGGAATGATGCCTGGTAGAGATTGCGCAAATGTTCGATACCTTGGAAACTCTACAATACGAAGTTGTTTGTATTGGTACGGACTGAAATTGGTGCTGTAATAGTCTAATGACATTTTCATAGATTCCATCATACGTTCGAGGTTGTATTCATGTCCTCTCTGATGATAAATCTCTAAATCAACAAGTTCCTTTGAAGTATTGCCTGATGGGATATAGGTTTCCCTCATTACCTCATACTGGCCTGATACAATGGGATAAAAGTGGATGATTCGTTGATTGGTTTTATAATGAAAATAATTTCGACTCTCTATGTTCCATGTTTTAATTAAATCGCCAGAAGTGAGTGCTGTTTGTGGTGCTTCTGTACTGATTACTATATCTAATGTGATTCCATCCGAATCACTTCCACCACGTGCATTTACCAATTCTTTGACATCATCCCGCTTGGCTTTTTGCAATCGTGGAGCCAGCTCAAAATCTTTTCGGTCGTCCTCGTCCTGCAGTTCATATTTTTTCTGATAACCAAAGCTTGGTAAAACAGCGTTATCAAAGAAAGTCCCATTATATACCACATCTGTATTTGAATTATCAGTTTCAAAACCCATCGGCTTTAAGGTTTGTTTGAAGTTCATTTTCATTGTATCACCCGGAGCTAACGATTGACTCAATTTATAAATGGTATACTGATATTTTTTATACATTTTGTTTATTTTTGAAGCACGATCAAAGGTTACATCCGTTAATTTCACATTTGATTCTAGTAGTTTTTGTACATGAATTTCACAAATGGGCATTTGCGATGTATTGGTAACAACATAGTAACCTGTTATTTCGTAGGATCTTTGTGATGGAAACAAGTTGATTTTCAAATTAACATCTATAATTTTAGGTTGCGGAATATATTCAAACTGCTTCAGGTTTTTTTCGTAACCAGCTCTAAAATCATCTTGCTCACTTTTGGTCCAGAATTCATTTAACACATTGGTATTGTAAAAAATATAACTTCCAATACTGATGAAAAGCGTCAGGCAAACTAAACTGAAAACCCTCAACGATTTTCCCATTTGTTTTAATCCATTCGTCCATCGTTTTCCTAACCCCGTTTCGTTGCTCTTTGCCATCAAGATACTTGCGAGGATCAAAAGCAGAATGCCAAACAAAACCCAATAGCTTTTTACCCAGAGATAGGCAGTCAAGAAGTGTCCATAACCATTCATATCCGAGTATGTGGCCAGTGCCTGTCCACCAAAGTTAAGTAGCGCATGTTCCAAACCAAATACGCCAATGGCTACGTTTATTATAGCGAAGGCGATGGTGGCGAGCATTCCCATAAACTTGTTGCCAGTAAGTACTTGAAAGAATATGGATGCAAATGTGTACAAGGCCAGGAATGGGAATAGCTCTAAAAAAAATCCGAAGAAGTAGACATCCAATTCGTAGCGATAGTAGCCGTTTAGTGTTTGGAAAAGAATGCCAGCAGTAATGAGTGAAAGCATGACAATGGCATAGATGAAAAGTAATCCCAGAAACCTGCTGCTCAAATTAATAAAACTACTAAATGGTGAGGCATCATGAATAAGGTCTAGCTTAACATCCCTTTCCTTCCACATAATCTCACCGGAATAAAAGACTAAAATGATAATGAAGAAGTAAATAGACATATCTCGCAATTCTTCGATAATGAAATACGTGGTTGGATAACTATCTACTCCATAAGAGGTACCTAAGCTCACCGAATTGACAAGGATAACAATAAAGCAGCACAGAATAATCGTCCAAAAGGAAATGAGCCTGAAAATAGACACGCTATGAAACCAGGCATTGAGCAATAGCTGTGCGAATTGCGCCTTAATATCAAAGACAGGTGTAACCGAGGGTAATGTCTTGGTGAAAGTAAATGGTAAGGTTTTTACTTTTTGTTTATGTTTTTTATTGAAAGCTTTTTTGTTTATGACCATCAACTTAAACTTGATGTAGCCAATCGTCAGTGCCAAAATGCCCAAACCTAGCCAAAAGAGTTTGTTAAGCAGCATAATACCAGACACGGGAATCAGCAAATAGTTCCTGTCCATTACCGTCCACTCCTTACTTGCTTTAGTTAATGTGGTAAGTGAAAAGGGATCCAATAATGCTTGAAAGGTTTCATTTGTAATGCCTTTAGTAATCATGAACAAAACAAAAATGACTACACCTTGAGTGTACACAACCATCAGATTTTTGCTGAGTGCACCAGTCGCAAAAAATACAGAAGCACCAAAAAACAAGGTGGGTAACACCACCCAAAGAAAGGGCTGCAAATAATTAATAAATTGAAAGGGTAAAAATTCGCTTGGATCATTCCATGGCAAAAATTCTCCAATTGTCATTCCCCAGAGCACACCACTGAAAATAAAAAGTAACACAGCAAAGGATCCCAAAAAACGGCCTAATAAGTAATTCTTCTTGGAGATAGGGTTGACATAAATAAGTGAAGTAATGTCGTACTGAAAGTCACGCAGTACAGGAACACCCATAATCATCGATGCAATAATCATCGACAATCCCGTAATGGCTCCCATGGCTTTAGCAATCACAAGTGGAGAATTCTTCTTCACTAATCCTAAATCTATTCCCTGAAAGACAAATTCAACGCCCACTGCTGAGAACAGGAACAGAAGAAGAAAGAAAAAATACGTTTCAGGTCGCTTCAATCGGTATTTAATTTCGAATATGAAAAATTCGTATAACATGTGGATAAAATTAAGAATTAAGAATTTGAGACATATAAACATCTTCAAGATTGGCGTTAATGGATTTGAACGTTGACCCCGGGTGCGTGTCACTCACCACATGAACAATCTGGTTTCCTAAATACAGGCGATTACTGATAACCTGATATTCATTTTTGTATTGTTCCAATTCATTTTTGTGTATGATTTTCTCATATAACCGCCCTTGCAGATTTTCCATAATTTCTACGGGATTGCCCTGAATAAGCACTTTGCCTTTGTTGATGATGGCCATTCTGGGACATAACTCTTTCACATCATCTACTATATGCGTTGAGAGAATTACGATGGTATACTCGCCCACCTCACTTAAAAGATTATAAAATCGGTTGCGTTCCAAAGGATCTAATCCTGCTGTTGGTTCATCCACAATAAGTAACTTTGGGTTGTTTAGCAATGACTGAGCAATGCCAAAGCGCTGTTTCATTCCTCCGGAGAACTCACCCAGTTTTTGGCTTCGAACCTCATATAGATTTACTTTATAAAGAAGAGCATGCACAATTTCTTTACGCTCTTTTCGATTCATAATCCCTTTCAACACCGCCAAATGGTTCAATAGCATCTCAGCAGACAGTGCTGGATATACACCAAATTGCTGTGGTAGATAACCCAACACTTTTCTTAGTTCATTCGGGCGTTCTAAAATATTGAGGCTTCCTAATTTAATGCTTCCACTGTCAGCCTCCTGCAAGGTTGCTATAGTACGCATGAGTGTTGATTTACCTGCACCATTTGGCCCAAGTAAGCCAAACATGCCTACGGGTATTTGTAATGATATGTTTTGAAGTGCCTTAACTCCGTTACTGTATGTTTTAGAAAGGTCAGATATGATCAAATTGTCCATGATTAATTTAATTTTGATCCAATATTAAGATGAATAGAATGAATATAAAAAGGAATGGGACAGATGTATGGAAAGTAGGTACATATTACTGGGATTGTGATATGAAACTATTTGACATCTATAAACAGTACGTTCATCACACCTACAGGCACATCCGTAACAACTCATCGGTCGACTTGAATTTTTATGTAATTTTGCAGTATGACTACCCTACAAAAAACTTTTAATAAGCAACGCCTTCAAAAGCTGGTACCTTACTTTTTCATTGTGACCACCATGTTAATTGTGATTTTTAATGATTTTTTCGGAAAAGAAGAAGATTATCACATTTTCATTCTGCTATTTTTCACTTCGATGATAGCCTGGATGATACGCTGGTTAATTATTCAGATTAAATTGATACTCCGACTAAAAAAAGATAAAACACAAGCTGAATTAATGCACTTAAAAAGTCAGGTTAATCCACACTTTTTTTTCAACACCTTGAATAATTTGTATGGACTGGTAGAAAAAGATACCGCTAAAGCACAGCAGTTAATTCTCAAATTATCTGACATGATGAGGTACAGTATTTATGAAGGACAAAATGATTGGGTTACCTTAGCGGATGAAATCACGTATCTTGAAAACTACATGGATTTGCATAAAATGCGATACCACAAGGAGATTACTATTCGCTTTGATGTAAAGGCTGAAGATCGGAGCGTTAAAATCATGCCATTACTATTTATTATTATGGTTGAAAATGCTTTTAAACATGGAGTAGAAAAACTGAGAAAAGATGCATTTGTTTACATTCGCTTAAAGGCTACTTTGCAATATGTTGATTTTGAAATTGAAAATAATTTTGATGCCGAGGAGCAAGGTGCGATTGAAGGTATTGGCCTGAATAACCTAAAAAAAAGACTGGAATTGGTTTATTTGAACAAACATAAATTGGAAATATCTACCAATCATGAAGCTATTTATAAAATTCGATTAAGACTTACCTTATGAGTATTAAATATATCATAGTTGATGACGAGTCGGTGGCACACGACATCATCAAGAAATATTGCTCGTTGTTGCCCAATATGCAATTGATGCAGGACTGCTACGATGCCATTGAAGCCATTGAATACCTCAATAATAACGAAGTAGATTTGATTTTTCTGGATCTGAATATGCCTAAATTACAAGGATTTGAATTTCTAAAAACCTTGTCTCATTCACCAAAGGTAATTGTTACCACCGCCTATAAAGAGCATGCCTTAGAAGGTTATGAATTAAACATTATTGATTACTTGCTTAAGCCCTTTTCATTCGAACGTTTTTTGAAAGCGGTTAACAAGGTACGTACAGATACTCCTAAAATTATATCTAACTTGCAAAATGTGGTTGCCGACAAAAAACAGGAAAGTTTTTTTCTTCGTTCAGATAATAAATACACACAAATTGTACTTAATGATATTTTGTTTGTAGAGTCTTCGGGCAACTATATTAAAATTGTCCTAAAAGAAGAAATTATCACCACACGTGGAAAATTATCGTCAATGATGGAACTTATGCCCATTGACAGTTTTATTCAAGTACATCGGTCTTTTATGGTAGCACAGAAGCATATCAAACGTATTGAAGGAAATCAGATATTTCTCGATAATTATACAGTGCCTATTGGAAAATTATTCAAGGTTCAGTTGGATAGGATTCTAAAATAGAAGTACTAAGATTCTGAATAGTCATTTAGTGGAGTTACTACATTTACTCAGACATAAATTTTAAGACTGTTTAACTAAAAAAAAATATTAGAATCATGAAAAAGCTAAATTGGTAGTTCTTGAATATATAGAAATATAGCATCATAAAAATTTAAGAAATGATATTTAGAATTTCATCCAAAGAGCAATATAGAACTTAAAAAATCACCCTCTTTTTGTTACAAATCCAAAATAACTTGTTATCCTTAAATGAAGATTAAAACAAAAAACCTGTTAATCATATGATTAACAGGTTTTTTTATAAATTGACATCACAATTTGTCGGGGTGGCAGGATTCGAACCTGCGACCTCCTGCTCCCAAAGCAGGCGCGATAACCGGGCTACGCTACACCCCGTGAATGCGGTTGCAAATATAAGACTATTATTATTACTTACAAATAAAATAATAAATATTTTTAGCATTAAAATTAAAACCCTAAAATTAAAATCAAATACTTAAATTTGCCATATAAAAATTAATCAAAATGCTAGTTATTGGAATTGCTGGTGGAACAGGTAGTGGAAAAACAACTGTAGTTCACCAAATAATGAATGAACTACCAGCTACAGAAGTTGGGATAATATCACAAGATTCATATTACAAAGAAACACATCATCTTAACTATGAAGAACGTACTAAAATAAATTTTGATCATCCAAGAGCAATTGATTTTGATTTACTAGTTTCACATTTAAAAGATTTAAAAGCAGGAAAAACAATAGAACAACCTGTTTATTCTTTTGTAACACACGATAGAACAGATGATACAATCATTACACATCCACGAAAAGTTATGATTGTAGAAGGAATTCTAATTCTTACAAACCCTGAACTACGTGATATGTTTGACATAAAAGTATTTGTTCATGCCGATTCTGACGAAAGATTAATCAGAAGGTTAAAACGAGACATTGCTGAAAGAGGACGAGATATGGAAGAAGTATTACACCGATATCAAAACACACTAAAGCCAATGCACCAACAGTTCATTGAGCCTACAAAAACATACGCAGATATTATCATTCCAAATGATCGATACAACACAGTAGCAATCGATGTAGTAAGAGCTGTAATAAAACAACGCATACACTAAAATTGAATAAAATAACAACTATATTATCTCGTTTCAAATTCCTAAAATTATTAGGAAACAAATATGTATTAGTACTCATATTCTTCATAGTATGGATGTTATTTCTAGACAATTACTCTTATCTAGAGCATCGAGTACTAAACAAACAAATGGAAGAACTAGAAGACAATATAGAATACTATAAAACAGAAATAAAAGAAGACAGCACAAGAATAAAAAAGTTAAAAAATAGTGATCAAATTGAAAAATATGCTCGAGAAAAATATTACATGAAAAAAGAAAACGAGGATATATATATTATTGAATTCGAAAAAGAAAAAGAAGAAGTTGATTCAAAAAACAATCAGCAATAAAACTTCCATCCCTTTTTCAAACCATTTTCTTGCTATTCACATTATCATGATAGCTAGCTAAATCAAACTATCAAAACTTTTTCAAACCATTAAATACAATTTAGGTAATGGCAAATAAAAAATTATTTCAAGAATTCACCACTGTTTCATCAAAAGAATGGAAACAAAAAATACAAGTAGAACTTAAAGGAGCTGATTATAACGACACTTTAATATGGGAAAGTCTTGAAGGAATAAAAGTAAAACCATTCTATCACAAAGATGAGTTTAAAAAAAATACTTCTGTAAGAACAAACGTATCAACCTTTAAAATCTTACAAAATATCTTTGTAAATGATGTAGAAAAAGCAAAAGAAAAAACAAAAGAAAGTTTAAATAGAGGAGCCGAAAGCATCCGATTTACAATAGAAAATGAAAATATTGCTATTGAAGCATTATTAGAAAGTCTTCCTTTAGAAAGTACTATTTATCATTTCAATTTAAAATTTTTATCCATTCCTTTCCTAAAAAAACTAAATGATTTTGCTACTTCAAAAAAAGGAAATTTTATTATTCAAATAGACCCTATTGGACAATTAGTAAAAGAAGGAAACTGGCATGAAAATATTGAAAAAGATTTTCAAAAAATAAATACCATTACTAGCGAATCGCACTTTCCTGTTATAAACATAAAAACCAATATTTATCAAAATGCAGGAGCTAATATCATTCAACAATTAGCTTATACTCTAGCGCATCTAAATGAATATTTCAACAGAATTCCATCTATCAACAATCAACCCATTACAATTGAAGTAGCTGTAGGAACAAATTATTTCTTTGAAATAGCAAAACTAAGAGCCTTACGCATTCTTTTTAATACATTAGCAAAAGAATACAATCATGAATTTGATTGTCATATTATTGCTACACCTACAAAACGAAATAAAACACTATACGACTACAATGTAAACATGCTTCGTACCACAACAGAATGTATGAGTGCTATTTTAGGTGGAGCCAATGCAATTGCGAATTTACCATATGATGCATTGTATCATAAAGACAATGAGTTTGGAGACAGAATTTCTAGAAATCAATTATTAATCTTAAAAAAAGAAAGCTATTTCGACAAAGTAAATAATCCCGCTGATGGAGCTTACTATATCGAAACACTAACGGATCAACTAGCCGAGAAAGCATTGAATTTATTTAAAGATATTGAAGCAAATGGAGGTTTTATAACCCAATTAATAGAAGGCACCATACAACGTAAAATAAAAGAAAGTGCTGAAAAAGAACAAGAACTTTTTGATTCTGGAAAAGAAATTTTATTAGGAACTAATAAATATCCTAATAAAAATGATAGAATGAAAAACGAATTAGAATTATTCCCTTTTGTAAAAACAAATTCACGCAAAACACTAATTACCCCTGTAATTGAAAAACGTTTGGCTGAAAAATTAGAACAAGAACGATTAGCACAAGAAGAATAAGCTATGAGAAAAGACATACAACATATTGAATTAGTCAAAAGTCTAAATTCAAAAGATGAAAATTCAAAAGACTTTCTAACGGCTGAAAATATTGAAATAAAATCAACCTACTCCAAAGTAGATATTGAAAATTTAGAACACCTCAATTTTGCAGCAGGTTTTGCTCCTAATTTACGAGGCCCTTATAGTACAATGTATGTTCGTCGTCCATGGACAGTTCGTCAATATGCAGGATTTTCAACCGCAGAAGAAAGTAATGCTTTTTACAGAAGAAACTTAGCTGCTGGACAAAAAGGACTTTCCGTTGCCTTCGATTTAGCAACTCATAGAGGTTATGATTCAGATCATGAAAGAGTTGTAGGAGACGTTGGTAAAGCAGGAGTTGCTATAGACTCTGTTGAAGATATGAAAATATTATTCGACCAAATCCCACTAGGAGAAATGTCTGTTTCAATGACCATGAATGGAGCTGTTTTACCAATTATGGCATTTTACATTGTAGCAGCAGAAGAACAAGGAGTTCCTGCTAAACTACTTTCTGGAACCATCCAAAACGATATTCTAAAAGAGTTTATGGTTAGAAATACATATATCTATCCACCTACTCCATCCATGAAAATCATTGCCGACATATTCGAATACACAAGTAACAATATGCCAAAATTCAACTCCATTTCAATCTCTGGTTATCACATGCAAGAAGCAGGTGCTACTGCCGATATTGAACTAGCTTACACACTAGCTGACGGATTAGAATACATTCGTACTGGTTTAGCAGCAGGAATGGACATTGACACTTTTGCTCCTCGTCTTTCCTTCTTTTGGGCCATAGGAATGAACCATTTCATGGAAATTGCAAAAATGCGTGCAGGAAGAATGTTATGGGCAAAACTCCTAAAACAATTCAACCCTAAAGACGATAAATCATTAGCATTACGTACACACTGTCAAACATCAGGTTGGAGTTTAACAGAGCAAGATCCTTTTAATAACGTAGCGAGAACAGCAATTGAAGCAGCAGCAGCAGCTTTTGGAGGCACACAATCTTTACATACAAATGCTTTAGATGAAGCTATTGCATTGCCAACCGATTTCTCCGCTAGAATTGCACGTAATACTCAAATTTTTTTACAAGAAGAAACCAAGATTTGCAAAACAGTTGACCCTTGGGCTGGAAGTTATTATGTAGAAAGTTTAACCGCAGAAATTGCCGAAAAAGCTTGGGCATTAATAGAAGAAGTAGAATCTTTAGGAGGAATGACCAAAGCAATTGAAGCTGGAATCCCTAAACTACGTATTGAAGAAGCTGCTGCCAGAAAACAAGCACGTATTGATAGCGGACAAGATATTATTGTTGGGGTTAATAAATACAGACTAGAAAAAGAAGATCCATTACACATTTTAGATGTAGACAACCAAATGGTTCGCAAGCAACAATTAGAATTGTTAGCCAAAATAAAATCGGAAAGAAATACCGAAAAAGTAAATGACTCTTTAGACAAATTAACCGAATGTGCTAAAACAGGAGAAGGAAATTTACTATCTTTAGCAGTAGAAGCTGCTCGAAATAGAGCAACTCTTGGAGAAATTAGCGATGCTTTAGAAAAAGTATTTGGAAGATATAAAGCACAAATTAGAAGTTTTAGCGGAGTGTATAGCAAAGAAATAAAAAATGACGAAAGCTTTGAAAAAGCAAAACAATTAGCCGATGCTTTCGCTAAGAAAGACGGTCGTCGTCCTCGTATTATGATTGCCAAAATGGGGCAAGACGGTCACGATCGCGGTGCAAAAGTAGTAGCGACAGGCTATGCAGATGTAGGATTTGATGTGGATATTGGTCCGTTATTTCAAACACCAGTGGAAGCAGCCAAGCAAGCCGTAGAAAATGACGTTCACATTTTAGGTGTGTCTTCATTAGCTGCCGGACACAAAACCTTAGTACCACAAGTAATTGCCGAGTTAAAAAAATACGGACGTGAAGATATTATGGTGATTGTAGGTGGCGTAATTCCCGCTCAAGATTACCAATTCCTTTTCGATGCAGGTGCTGTAGCTGTTTTTGGTCCTGGTACCAAAATTAGTGAAGCTGCCATTACTATTTTAGAAGTACTGTTGGAGGATTAAAAAAACAGACCTGACAGGTTTTTGAAACCTGTCAGGTTTATTTTATCTCTTCAACTTATTCTCCTTAATATAAATTTCCATTTGTTTTGCTACTTCAACAGGTCTATCAGTAGAAATAATCATAACACCTGCTTTTACTATATCAAGGTAAATTTTATCTCCATTGGCAATAGCACTTTTATCTAAGTTACCCATTGTTCCAGAAATACAAGTAATTCCTTTCAATTTCATATAATCCATTACTTCTGGTTTTGGAAAAGAAGTTCCAACAAAAGCAACCATATTTTCAGCTTTTACTCCTAAATTTTCCATACGTTCCACATCTTCTTTTCCTCTGGCAGAAACAGAAAGCATTAAATCTGGAGCTAAAGTAGCAACCTCAGCAGCTTGGTTTGCATTATAAGTAATAATAATAGAATAATTTTCTGCGTTATTACGTCTTACAGCATCTACAACCATTTTAAAAGGCACACCACGTTTCACATCTAATGTATACACCACTTTTCCTTTTCCCCATTGTAATACCTCATCTAATGTTTCTATTTTATAAGAAGTACGATTGCCTTCGTTATCTTCCAAAAACAAGGCTTGCAATTCTTCATAAGTGTACTCATTAATATTACCTGTTCCTGTTGTGGTTCTATCTAAAGTATTATCATGCATCATTACCAAAACCGAATCTTTGGTCAAAGCAATATCGGTTTCAATAATCGCTGGATTATATTGTATTGCGTTTTCAAATGTAGCAGTACAATTTTCAGGAAAACCCACTGTTGGTCCGCCACGATGTGCACTTACAACAGGATAAAAGTTACTTGATGCTCTAAAGAAAGACTTAAAAGAATCATTATTTTTAAATTCCAAAGTATGTAGCTTATCTTGTGCTGTTACTGAACAAACACTACAAAGTGCCACTACAAAAACGAATATCTTTTTCAAAATAGTATATTTAAAATTTGAAGTGCAAAAGTAGGTATTCTAAAGATGCATACAATTCATCAAATTGTTAATTAATAGATAAATATCTTTTCAACTTCTCTCCATTAAAAAACCTGAACAGACGTCCTAAAAAATATTACTCTATTTCAATTTCTGCTAAATTCTGATTTTCTTTTACTTTACCTAATTGAATCGTTTGCAAGGTACGTTCTATTTTACCATTCTTCCTTTTGATATAAATCTCAACCATAACTGTTGCAGGTCCACTTTCGGTTAATTTGGTTTCTCCGTAATAATTTGTTTTTATTTTATACTTTCCTTTTATTGCATTACGTAATAAATATTGTTCTGGTCCATATCCTCGTGTAAAATCTTTAGAAAATCGAGCCCCTATTTCTGTACTAGTATGTGAATAATAACACTCCTCACCTGTTGGTTCAATAATATGTAAATCGATATCAGTATCCATCTGATTCCAGTTTAAAATGATACGAACATCTACAGGTATATTCTCTACATATTTTTTCTCCAACTTATCTGTATTGATACTTTTATGAGTGGCAACCATTCTATTAATATCCATTAGAATAATATCTTCAATACCTGCATAAACACCGCTCATTTCTCCGTAATAATTGGTTTCCAAAGCGGTTACTAAGGCATCAAATGCTTCTTGATATTGTTTATTATCTTCTAATGCTAAAGCCAAATCTCTATAAGATTGCGGTTCGTGTGCTCTCCATATTACAATCTTTTTCGCAACATGCAATGCCATTTCATTTGCTTCCCATTGACGTAATAGATATAATAACGATTTGTATAATTGATGATTTTCTAAATCCAATTCGGCAATGGTACTCAACACTAGCAATGCATTGGCTCTATCTCCTGCTTCGTAGAAATGATTGGCTACATCAAAATAAAAACTTGGATTGTTTTTGTTGACTTCTCGCAATTGCAAATACAAAGCATATTTTTCTTCTTTAGCGACTTTGTCTAAGGCTTTTAAATAAACTCGATCTGGATTCCAACTGCTTGTTTTTACTGTTCTTGGGTTATTTGAAATAGAAATTGAATCTGTTGTAATCTCCACTCCTGCAACTCGTCCAGCTAAAGCTTGCTCATAATTTAATCCTACTCTTAATTTGGAATCATTTGCTTCTCCATTAAAGTCTTCAACAGCTTCAACCGTTTCCATTGGAACTGAACTAGCTCTTCTTCTTTCCCTTCTATTGCCCCTATCTTCAACTGCATATGCAGTAACTACAACTTCTTGTAACGCTACATTATCATTAAGAGTTACAGTATAATTAGATTGTGACTCTATTCTGAATTCTTTCGACTGATAACCTATAAAACTAACAATCAATACATCACCTGTCTTAGCATTTATAAACCCAATACCATCAAAACTTACCGTTGTACCAATAGTAGTATTTTTAACTTGAATACTTGCTCCTGGCAACGGACCTAATGCATCGTTAACAGTAACTGTAATTCGTTTTACTTCTCCAGTAGGGTTTGGTTGTAAGTTGGAACCTGTTACAGTATTGTCTCTTTTATTCTTTTTTGATTTTACATATTTTGGCTTCACATACTTAATATCTTTTTCCCACCAAGTAGACAAACCATTAAAATAACTGTCAATGTTGTTCCAATTACTCTTTTTTGTAGCTTCTCTTTCGGCTAACTGGTTCTTTTTTATTTTATCGAATTCTTCTCTTAATTCTGCTGGTGGAATAATATCATATAAAATATAATCGTTAATATCTTCCAATACAATTAAAGACGTATTAGGAGTAATGATGCCATATTTTTTACCCATGGTTTCAATTGCTTCTGCATTTTTTTCATATTGAATCTCCAAATTGGCTATTTTTTTCTGTGCCCAAAGTTTTTCCACACTAATTTCTGCTATAGCTTGGTTCTTTACGTCTAACTGAATTTTCTTTTCAGTAAGGTTGTTCGCATCATAACCAAATAAAAATGTAATTTCATTAGAAGGTAATAACGAAATACCCGAAACACTGAAATTATCGGTCACAGAAGTACCGATCATTGGATAAGTTTCTACCAATGTAGGGTTGTTTTTTATCCCAAAAAACAACAAATTCTTATATAACAAACGATCTAAAGCTTCTTCTTTTTTCACTTGATTCAAGTTTATAAAAGCTCCACCTGTTTTCATGGCATTGTAATTCAGAAAAGCATAATCAGCCGTTACGGAAGAAGTAATCGTGTACACTGGTTGTTTACTTTCAGGTAAAGTAGCGTCACTCAAAGTGGATAAACCATCTGTAAAAAATAGAATTTCATCTTTTTTAGGAAAACCAATTTCCGAAAAACGAGTACCTCCATCATAATTTATCGTTTCTAAAACATTTCGTAAAGCCGACCAATCTCCATTGGTAATCGTAAAATCGGCTTTTTTATCGAATGTAAAACCTACGAAATACAAACTCACAGCAACGTTATCCAACTTTTTAAAATAGGCATCCAATAATTCCAATTCCTTTTTTGTATCGCGCTTAGCACTACTCAACGACACATCCCAAAGCAAACCGATTGATTTTGGTAATGCTTTGGCTTTCTTTTCCGTTTCCAAATGCATATTGGCATAGAAATAATACTGATTATCATTGGCTTGCGCAATTACCGTGGGAATAGCAGAAGTAATGGGTATTTTTACCAACAATTTATCATTAGGCAAATAATGCTCCTGTTGAATTTTTGCTTGATAAATGGTATTAAATTTTTCTATTGTAATTTCTTTACCGTCATTAGTAATAATTGGTTTTTCATTCGACCCAACCACTGAAACTTCCAATTCGAAACTATCTATTTTCTTCGTGTAAGCACTCACCATTTGATAGCCTAAAAACGAAGTATCATAACTAGTCAATTCTTGTTCGTATCCAATAATTACAATACGTTCTTTATTAGGTAAAATAGGATAAATACGCGTTTTAAAATTATTCCCTTCTACTTTTTCTAAAAGACCTGGATCTACTCTTCTATGTTCGATGGCTTCAAAAACTTGTTTCCCTTTGTTTTTATTCACCGGAACAGCTTCTCTCATTTTTCCATTAATATCAATCGCATAACGAGACACCGAAACGCCTTCTGGCAACGGAAACAGCAATTCGGCTTCCATATCGCGAGCAGCAGCATTAAAGAAATGCATCTCAGTTGTGGTGTAAGCAATATTACCCACTACTTTCACACTTACTTTTAATTTACTCAATCGCACCAAGGAAGAGTCTTTGTCTTTCACAGTAAGTTGCGGATTTTGCCCCACAACAAATTGGCTTATAAACAGGAGAAACAGGATTACTTTTTTCATCTTATAGTCTTTTTAAAGAAAGGTTATAAAGATATAGAGTATAATTCTTATAAAAAGGTTGGGAAGAGAATTTGTTTTTTTTAAAATTATTTTAAAGGATCAAGAACTAGTTAAAATCTAGTGTTCCTTGTAAACTAATAACATTTACATAGTTTTCAACAGTATCTAAATTATCCGTTACCATTAATATTTAACTCATATAGAACTTCCTTATCTATATTTATCTTAATGTTCCAATAATGACTACAGCCATCATGGGTCATAATAATATCTTGTTTCAGTCTGCTTTCATCAATATTTTTATCCCATAAGAAATTAATCCAAATAATTTTTTCTCCTTCAGTATTTATAAAGCCAACATATTGGCGAATGTATTTTTTCAAGTTCTTGTGAATAACAGGACAGCCTTTTTTTTGATTTGCTTGTTCTGAATTTTTACATTTTAAATTACCTTTCAACAATTTTTCTGCATTTAAAATGTCTTTTCTATTTGGAGTATACCTCATTTTTTGATTTTCAATCGACATAAGGACAAAATGATTCTCATTGAAAATATATCCAGTAAAACCTTTGCCTTTTATATAAGTAGTTTCATTGGTATTATTAAAAAGTAAGCAAAAAAATATTATTAACTTATTCATAACTATTGTATATTATAATCAATGATAAAAAACCACTCCTTTTACAAAGTGGTTTGTTTTTCGTTATTTACTTAGTGGTCACAAACAAGATGCTTGCACCAGGGTGGGATACTAATAAAATTAGGAATAAACAGTTCCTTAATTAAAATGAAGATATTTTTGGAGATAATCGCTTTTCAATTACAATAACCTTATGTATCACAACTTCCTCATTTTGAATAAGTTCTATTCCATTATCTTTATTATTAGCATCTTTAATAGTATCTATTAAAACTAAATCATTTATAAGCCCCTCAATATAATACTCTCCAGGTTCATTAAATTTAATTCTGTAAAAAGGAATTTCTCTATTATTTAAAGCTCCAAAAGTATCTTTAACTTTACTTTTTAATTCTTCATAACTAACACTAGGATGTTTCGATGTCACTAATACAAAACGTGAATATCTATTGAGCCTACTATCTCCAAAAGTTGTAATTATAGTATCTAAAAGACTTTTATAATGTATAATTCCATCGTATTCTTTATTTACTAATAAGGTATCTGGAAAATCTATTGTATACTCAATATTCTTTTTGACTTCATTAATTTTTGGACTAACAACTTCTTCTACTTTATCATTTTTACATGAACAAAGAGATAAGAAAAAAAATATGATTAAAAAATTTATTCTTTTTATATATATTTCTCCCATTTTTATTTATTATTATTTTTTTTATTCCCCGAAGACCCTCCACTCCCGTTACTAAACATTATTCCTCCACCTGCTCTAGTATTTGAATCAGAACTCAAATCAGGAGTAAAAAATCAGGAACAGAATTTTTTACTTCATTTGCTTTTTGACCAATATAGATTTTTGTTGTTGAATAAGTTTTGGCTACAGTTGCATAAGCATAATCTTTTACAGCCGCCTTTGCTCTAGTGATAAAACCTTTAAACGGGTTCCCTAGCCACATTCCATCGGTATCTGTAAAGGCCATAGGACTATTAAAAGCATAACCATAAGAAGAGTGTCTACGCATTTGCTCCGCCAGCGGGTCAATATTCATCCATCTACCCAAAGCAGCATCATAATTCCTTGCACCATAATCATATAGATTTAAACCTAATTCATCTTAATACTCTTTCCCGTTGTATTTATACTGGTACAGTCTCTATTACTAATTCTGAGACATTACCGTTTCTCCATCTATTTCCACTGTATTGTTTTGAAAGAATCTAGAAGGCACTTATGTGATGTCAGGTCAAGATTTTTTGCTGAAATTAATACATTCTCGCCAGAATTTGGAGTTTTGAATAATATAGCTGTCACACCTTTTCCTATAAATTTTGGTTCTTTAATTTTTCCAATATTATTATTTATTGTATCATAGTAATAAAATTCTTTGTGAAAAACACCTTGGTTTTTATCTATTTCAGGAGTTTCCGAAAAATACATTTCCTTAACAGGAAACCCTAAAGAATCTAATTTGTCATATTCTGACAAATTACTTACATTTAATACATCGTCAAAATCATTAATATATTTACCTATTTCTACAAGGATAGTGTCATTTTCTTGAGTAATCAAATAATATATTTCTGAATCAATGCCTTTTGCCTGATATTTTTTCCAACTAAAAGGTACTTTGATAGTAAATGTGGCAAAGTTGATCTCTTTATTGGAAACCAAATCGCGCTTTGTACAACTTAAAAAGATTATCAAAGATAGAATACAAAATAAGCACTTCATATGTTAAAATTTAATATTATTAATTTTTATAAAGTCTTTGGCTGCTTGTTTACTTGATTTTGTGTAATTAATAGATTCTTTATAGCTACCATTACCTTGTGATGGAGATATTTGTCTCCTTATAACATCACCTTTCTTCTTTGGAGATAGAGTTGATTGATTATTAATTTTAGGATGCATTAAGTCTTTCATTTCAGTATGCTTTAAATTAAGGTTATGTCCAATTTCATGTTGTGCAGTGTGATTAAAAGTTCCATCCTTAATTGTACTAGAGTTAACCCCTGCAACTCTTCCTCCTAAATCGGCAATACCCTCTCCGTCTTTACTTGAATTGTTATCATTATCTACTTTATCTGCAATAATTAATACATGATCATCATCCCTAATATCATCTAAAGAGTTAACAACTTTATAATCAATTGTAAAATTGATTATATTGTCAATAGTGTGTTCATTTGTAGCACTATTGTAATTTTCGGCTTTTCCTTGATAAGCACTTGCCGCTACTTGTCCGCTTTTTTTATTAAACATGGTTTTTGAAAGGTCGGAGTTATTTAAATTAACAATGGTTAATGTTAATGTAATATTAATATCTCTCATTGTTTTATTTCCAATTCTTTTTGTATTTGATACTTGAGTTATTACATTATCATTATTATTTCCTTCTGGAGCCATCCCATCAGGATCTATAAAGTAAACAGGATTATCAAAAGCATAGTTGTAAGGAGAGTGTCTACGCATTTTCTCCGCCAGTGGGTCAATATTCATCCATCTACCAATAACAGGAGGATTTTAAAAAAAAGACTTTACGGAATTTGAGTATTCTACTTTATAATTATTTTTCTTTTCAATATTTTTACTTATATAAATAAATTTATTCTTTTTTAAATCTTCTTTTTTTAATGTAATTAGTTTTTCTTGATTTGATGAAATAAAAACATCTACTGGAAAATCATTATTAATTGTTTTCAAAGTTGCAAAACCTATTTGATGTACTGTTTCAACATCTTCCTCTAATATTTCATTTTTGCCATTGACAATTTTAATATTTACACCTTCAAAACCACTAGTAAAAAACAGTATCGACTTATTATTCTCCTTAGCATCGAATTTTTCAACAACATATTGAGTGGATTTATTATTTAAATCAAGGTTGTTATTTTCGTAAACTCTATGTATACCACTGCAATTTAACAGAAAAAAAGAGTTAATAAGTAAAATCATTTTTTTCATAACTATCAATTGTTTTGTTGTTTTTCTACATTTTCGATAAACTCTGTTCTTTGAGCAGGTAAAACATTAGTTCCTGTTGCTGATTCATTAATTAAATTATTTTTATCTTTTTTTTGTGATTTTTTAGAAGGCGAATTATTTAATGGATCAGTTTCATGTCTACCTCCAAGAGTATGTAAATCTTCATGAGCACCAGTTTGTGCTGTATTTGCTCTTGTTGTTTTATTTTCAAAAACAGCATTACCATTTTCATCAAATTTCATAAGCTCATTATGAGCAATATTTAACTGGGTTCTATTAACTTGTGTATTTCCTACTTCGTCTGTTATACCTTGAGCTATTGCTAATGCAGTTGCAATTTTACTCTCTGATTTACCTGCAAGATCTTTAACACCACTAGCACTTAATGCATTTGTATATTCCCAAACCATAGTAGCATTTTCTCTATAAGTAACGGTAACATTAACTGTTCTTCCTTGTGAATCTAAACCTCCTAAACTTGAGCTCAATTGAGCAGCTCTTTCATTCGCTAAAGTTGCCATCTGTTCATTGGATATAATACCAACACTATTATTTACAGTTCTTACATTGAGATTTAAATTTACTGTTTTTCCATCACTTGAAGTACTTGATGTCCATTCTAAACCTTCCATTTCTCTACCATCTACAACCCTATTCTCAGCAAAATTATATGGTGATTGATATGAATAATCTTCCGCTAATTTATCCATATTAAAAAATCTACCAATTGCATAATCATAATTTCTCCATTTAAAACTATCCCAATTCAAGCCCAATTCATCTTGACGTTCTTTCCCGTTGTATTTATAATTATATTTAAAATCAATTGGACAACTTGGGCAAGGTTCTTCTAAGACAAGATCTCCACCACTTTTGTAATATGCTTTTCTACTCATGTTATAATTAGCATGTTTTAAGCCAAAAGGGTAGTAATTATTTTCTTCTAGTATTTCTAATGCTTTTGTGCTTGGGTCTGTGCTATAACTTAAACGAATATTCCCTAAATGGTCGGTGTAATTGAATACATAGTTAAAATCTAGTGTTCCTTGTAAACTAATAACATTTTACATTAAACTTACCTGCATTTGAAATATCACAATCAGGTTTATTATTTTTCTATCCCTCTAAACTCAAACATCATTAATAAAGTATATATTGAAAGGGCAATATTTATTATTGAAGCTGTAATTAATATCTTTTTATTTTTACTTTTCCAAGTAATCACTAAAGATATTAGAGCCCAAATTGAAAATAAAATAAGATAAACAATATCACCTATACCATAGCCTAGAGGGATGTTAAAGATAAAATATCTCAAGAAAAAAAATATACAACTTAATAGATATAAATATAGGGTTATCTTATTTTTTGAATAGTTATTTGACATAACGTTTTTTATTTTTTAATTTCTCTTTTATTTTTTGGATCATCTGCTGAGCCAGCTGAACCAGGATATTCAGGTCTTTTGATATCCCCGCTATTAATTGCATTTTGTATTGTACTTGGATGCTCTATATCGAAAGAATGTGCGTCTAAAAATTCATACCCGGAATAAAAATCTGAGACATCAATTACACCAACGTTTCTAGTGTATGTCCCATCATGACTTCCTAATTGATTAAAGTAATTACTACCAGCGAGTCCTCCTTGTACACCATCAATAGTGTTAAACAAACTTAAGAAATTCTTAATAGCTTTATAACCTAATTGTGTATTTGGGTCTTCCATTAATGGCTTTGCCCCTTTAGGAGTATTATATGTTGGTGTCGCAATTGTTATAACATCAATTCTTTCACCTGTTTGCTCATAATACATTTTAGCTGCTTGTATAGCTACATTACCACCATGACTATGACCAATAAGAGTAATCTCTTCTCCTTTAATTCTATTAGTACTTATATATTCTACTAAAGATTTAGCAGCTTCTTTCCTATCAGACGAATCATTTGTTAATTTACTTTTATTCTGCCAAGAAAAATTTGTATTTGATATAGAATTATTAGTTAATTGCATTATTGTATTTACTGAATTTTCAGTCCATCTTTCGGGTGAAGATTGAGTGCCATGTATAAAAAATGCTTCAAGCCCTTCTAACTCCCTAGCTTCAATAACTCTATTTTCACAAAAGTTGTAATGTGATTGATAAGCATATTTTTCACTTAAAGGATCAATATTCATAAACCTCCCTATTGCATAATCATAATTTCTCCATTTAAAACTATCCCAATTCAAGCCCAATTCATCTTGACGTTCTTGCCCTTGGTATTTCATAGTTATAGATTTCTAAAAAAGTACTCATCACTAAATTTGGAACATTATCCTTTATTGTTTACTCTTAGAACTCAGAAAATATAGCCCTTTTAGGTTTTTACAAAAATAAATTTTAAAATTATTTTCTTTTTTCCAAATTATCCTATTATCAACATAAATTGTATTATTCACATTGGGTTCAGTTTTAGCAAAAAAAGTAGCTTCAGTAAGTAAAAAATCGTATTTTTTTTCAACTTCTATTTTCTCATTTTTAGAAATAAAACATTTCTTTTTTTTGACTTTTGGAGATAAAATCAAATATTCTATTTCATGATTCTTAACCATTATAATAAAGTTATTTGAAGTTGAATCAATACTTGTAACTTCAAATTTTTGGGAATATGACTTTAAATTCCAAAAAAACACTATAAAAAAAAGTATAAAATATTTTTTCATTATTGTCTAAATCTTTTCGGTTTTACTCTTACGTTATCTTGTTGGAAAAGTTTTTTTCTACCCCAACCACTAGTTCTTGATACATCAACTCTTAAAGTTGCAGTCATACTATTAGTATTAACATTTGTAGGAATCTGATCAACATTATACTTATGATTTGCTCTTCTTGAATCTAATGACTCTGCTTTATTATGAGCATTAACATAAGCATTAGAATCACTTGAAGAGGCACCAGGGTTTTCTTTTGCACCAATATATGCTTCTAAAACCTCATGAAGTGCAATTACTCCTTTACCTGCACCCGTAACACTTTCTATTATTTTTGTGTGTTTAGGATTAATAGTTTGATAAGCAGTAATAGTTCCATCTTCCTCAATTTTACTACCTCCAAAGTCTCCTCCAATAAGAGCTTCTTCTTGTCCATTATTATTTACAAAATTTTTATCTGTTGCAAAAAGTACAACATTTATACCATCATCATTAATTGCATTTAATAATTCTTTATCTGCATCAGTTTTTGCTTCACCAGTTGCTGATAATTTTCCTGTTTTTTTATCTCTAGTTATATTTAAGCTAGTTGAGGCATTCAATTGTTTAAGAGCTTGTTTTGACTGGCTTCCTATAATAATAACATCATCAGGAGCCATTCCGTCAGGATCAGTAAATCGCATTGGATTATTAAAAGCATAGTTATAAGGAGAGTGTCTGCGCATTTGCTCCGCAAGTGGATCAATATTCATCCATCTACCTAAAGCTGGGTCATAATTCCGTGCTCCGTAGTCATAAAAGTTAAGCCCCAACTCGTCTTGGTATTCTTTCCCGTTGTATTTATAATTATACTTAAAATCAATAGGACAACTTGGGCAAGGTTCTTCTAAGACAAGATCTCCACCACTTTTGTAATATGCTTTTCTACTCATATTATAATTAGCATGCTTTAATCCAAAAGGGTAGTAATTATTTTCTTCTAGTATTTCTAATGCTTTTGTGCTTGGGTCTGTGCTATAACTTAAACGAATATTTCCTAAATGATCGGTGTAATTAAATACATAGTTGTATCTGTTGGCTCCGTTTATTTCCACAACACTTACATAGCCTTCAGCATGTGGAAACATCTGTAACGAAGTGCCTACATATTGAAAACCGCCTTGTAAATAGGTTGTTTGATTTGCCAAAGTATTGTTTTTTGTGATTTTCTTTTCTACTTTAATGCCTGTTGCATTGTAAATATAATCAATTTTATTTCCGTTGTCAAATTGAATTTTAACAGGTAAGTTTAAATGGTTATAGATAATATTTGTGATGCCTTTATTATCATCTTTTGTCATATTTCCATTAGCATCGTAGGTGTAATCATCAGTAGGATCTGCAATACCATTACCATCGTCTTTAAAGCCTCTAGGATTGTTTGTAGAATCAAATACTTTTAAGAGTTGGTTTTTGTTTTCTGTATGATAAGTATATGCTAAATCGTCAATTTGCAAGGTATAATCTACATCGTCAAACTCTCCAAAGCGTTGTAGAGATTGTATGTTTCCGTTTTTGTCGTAAGTTTGAGATTCTCCATAGGAGTTTAGTGAAGCTATTCCTTTTTTATACGTAGCATTGATTAAACGATTTAGATGGTCATAATCATAGCTGTATTTTCGGGCAATATTATCATTACCTGTTTTCCAAAAAGTCTCTGAAATATTACCATTGAATAAAGCAGTGGCATTTTCAGGATCATTGTAATTGATTTTAAAAGCAAACAAATCGTTTTCAGTGGTAATATCATTAACATCATTAATGCTTTTCAGCCAACCTCTCACGTTGTAGGTATAATCTACTTTTTGGAGTCCTGTAGCGCTTGGGCTTACATTGGTGCCACCTACTTTTTTACTGATGAGTTGTCCTAGTTCATCATAGGTATTTTGGGCAATAAGCTGTTCTTGCAGACTGTTTATTTGCTGTTTGTGTTGGGTTAAACGATCTTGTGGGGAATAGCTAAAACGATCGGTAACCGTTAGTACTGTAGCATTAGTGTCGTATTTATGAGTGGTAACGGTATATTCGGTTTTTCCAGCCCAATCCAGTTTAGAATCTACTTGTGTAAATCCACCTAAATGGTTAGATGTATAAACACGTACCGGTCGATAACGATCATCGTATAAGGTGTAGCTGGTTTCCCCTTTAAATTCTCCTCCACTAGTTAAAACTCTTGTCCACGAACCTGTTGGCAATCCTTTTACATTGCTAGCAATAGTCTGGCCCTCCACTTGCGTTGGCACAGGATTTGGAGCATTTGGATAAGCATAATCATCATAATAATTAACCGTTAACAAGTAGAATCCAGTTGTAGGGAAAGTGGTATTCGTGTATCCTGTAGAAACATAATTTATGGTTTCATTTCCCTTGGACTCACTAATGGTAGACTGATTGTTGTATAGATCTTGCATTTGCTTTCTTCCATTCGAATTAGGATAAGTAGCACTATACCAACCTGTATAAGCAACTCTACTGAATAAGTCATATTTAGTAATCATCCAACCTATATTTGGGTCTCCACTAAAAGGAGCAAAAGCAGGTCCGGTAGCTACAGGTCGATCTAGTTTGTCATAAATAATAAATTCCCATTGTTTACCGGGTAATTTCTTTTCTACTAATCGGTTGCGATGGTCGTATTTGTATTGATACCCTAAATTATCCAAATTAGCCTGACTGGCAATGCCTTCTGCTAATGGTGGAATCACGTAAGTAAGGTTGCCAAATTGATCATAAATATAGTAGGTTTCGTGTGGTGTGTTATTGTTAAAAGTACGTTTTAATACCACTTGTCCTTCTTTGTCCTTGTATTCTTCGGTGGTGTTGTTTTTTCCTGAAGTCCAGTTTTCATCTTTGGTAATAGTAACATATAATTGTGCTGGGGCATAATAGCCTAAGTCTTGAATACTAATGGTGTATAAGCCTAAAGCAGCATTCCATGTCGCATTGGCCTGATAGGAACGTACATCGTTTGCTAGATTGGTATCGTATTCCAATTTTATTTCTTTGCCTTGTCCCATTGCCCAAGGATCACCTGGAGCAGCTTGTTTGAACACTCGGTTTAGTGGAGAAGCTTCTAGTTCTTTTTCGCTATATGGATTTGTAGTACCACCATTATAAGTACTATAAAAAGTATTTAATTCCGTTAGTGTGGTAGTACTATTTACATAATTTAATGAGGCTGTTTGATTCGGAAAAGGCAGATATTCTTTGGTTTGTCTGCCAAATTCATCATATTCTATATGGGTTACAATGTCCTTTCCAGAGTTGGATTGTTGGTGCGCTACTTGCTGAATGGGTCTTCCCAGTCCATCAAAATAACTCACTTGTACATTCGCTACGCTTACATCAGGATTTGGAATCGGAGTTGCAGTGGGTTGTTTGTACGTAATGGTTTTTACCCAGTTTTGATCAGGACTTTGTCCTAAAGCAAGAAAGGGGATTAGGGTTAATAAGTATATTATTTTTTTCATAAATATATAATTCTCTCTTTTTTTACATTCCCCTCCTTTGGAGGGGTGCCCATCGGGCGGGGTGGTTTATTTTTCTTTTTTAACCTCATTTTTTACTCAAATAAAATAGTTTATTTTTTGATTTTCCAAATATATTGGTTTAAAACACACTTGTCAATACGTATTTATACGTATTTTTCAATGTTTTTTGTACGTATAAATACGTACTTTTTAGTTTTTCTATATTTTTTTACACAATTTGTAGCTCAAAAAAATACAAAAACAATGTTTTTTTAAATATAATTAGAAAAACACAATGAGGAATTATTTTTTTTAAAGTAGTACACGGAATTCATGAATTCCGTGTTGTTTTTATGTTGTGATTTTTTTTTCAAAATGAAAAAAAAGATCACGGTTTCTGTAATTTTTTTTTCGTTTTGAAAAAAAGTTTACAACTTTTGTAATTTTATTTTTAAAATGAAAAAAAAATCACAAGAATATATGGAAAGGTATTAGGGTGTTTTTAAATTGTTTTATTTTAGGACGAGTCAAAAACGTACTAC